>JBDTAT010000098.1:0-3269 GCA_039924505.1 Bryobacteraceae bacterium | reverse complement strand
GGCCGCCGAGCCGGACTCGCTCGAATTCTGGTTGGAGTATGCGCATCTCGCCGCCCGGCGCGCAAGGATTTCTGTCCGCCGCGAAGCGGTTCTTCAATGCCATGACTGGTCCACCGCTCTGGCCGGGGCGGCCGCCCGGCGCCTGCTTGCACAACCGCTGGTTTTCAACGTTCACCTGCCGCAACGACACTCGCAGCCTCGCGCGATGGAAAATATCGGGCTGATGGCGGCCGACCTTGTAATTGTCAACAGCCGCGCCGTGCGCGACGAGATCCGCGCGCGCAACCTGCCTATTCGCCGGATCGAAGTGGTCCCCAATGGCGTGGACGCGGATCTTTTCCGGCCGGCGGAAACATGGCCCGCGCACGGCAATTACATTCTTTATGCGGGACGCCTGGTTCCGCAGAAGGGCGTGGACGTGCTGCTGCGCGCGTTCGCGGTGCTTCTTCGCCGACTCGATTGCCGGCTCGTCGTTGCCGGAGATGGGCTGCTCGATCTTTATTTGCGGCGGTTGACCCGATACCTAGGAGTTCCGGACCGCGTGTCATTCCGCCATTGGCAAACCGGCCCGGCTCTCGTGAAGATGTTCCAGAACGCGGCGGCGGTTGCGGTGCCGAGTCTCTATGAGCCATTCGGCATCGTCGCACTCGAGGCCATGGCCTGCGCGCGCGCGCCGGTTGCCTCGAAGACCGGAGGCCTCGCCGAAGTAGTGGAACACGGCGTGGACGGTTACCTGGTGGAGCCCGGCGACCATTTAGACTTTGCGCGGCGCCTACTATGGTTACTGAACGATCCGGAGTTGTCCCGCCGCATGGGCGAAGCGGCGCGACGGAAAGCGCAAACCTATTCATGGGAGTCGGCTGCGCGCCAGACGGGGGCTTTGTACCGGGACGTGCGCTATTCGGGCGAGCATTGGTTGGCAACGTCCGAGGGGAGAAGCGCGATGGATCTGCTATACCAGACGTTTGATGAAGAGCACCGCCAAATGCTCGCGGAAACAATCGGAACAGGAGTGGAGATATGAACGCCGAAATTTTCTATCATCCTAATCAGGAAGCGAACGTGCAAGCGATCGCGGCTCTTATCGCGAAGCGAATCTATCCGGGGATTGAAGTAGCCCGCATGCAGGCAGTCAACCGCCCGGGTCTTTGGGACCGGGATGGCGCCTACCCGCGAGCAACCCGGTACGTTCAGCTCCTGCTCGCCTCCATTCCGCCCGACCGGGGGATCGGCATCGGCGTCCAGTGGTTGTATTACGGCTTCTATATCTATAGCTCCTACTTCGGGCAATACCGTTCCTTCCAGCAAGAGGGCGCGGGCGATCTGTTTCCGGCCGTCGCCGTGAACGACCGCATGGTGCTGATCCCCGAAAAGTTGGGTAATCGGCTGACGGGTTCCGAGGGACTGTCGCCCTTCCGGCCGCTCGAAGGCGGCGGCGTGCTGGAAGTGGATTTCAACCAGCCGGAATTATTGGACAAAGCTCTTCTGAAAATAGGCGAGATGCTGCGTGCTGAAGCGGTCCAGATGGTGCGCCAGTATTCCACTTATCACCCGGGCGCGGACGGCAACATCAAAGACGCGGCGCTGGCTCTCGGGTTCGACGCGCCGTTCGTCGAAGAGGCATTGAAGCAGCAGGCGGGACGAAATACTTTTTACGGCCAGTTGACGTGCGAATTCGACCGGACCGATTTTCCGGTCGGACGGTGGACGCGGGTGAAGGTCAAGATCGCCAACCCCTCGGACGTAGGTTTGCACGGCCTGTCGGTTGATATCCGCGGACCTGTCCGTGTCCGCCCCAGCCGGCTTGAAACCGACTTGCCGGCGCACGGTTCCGCGCAAATCGACATAGCCCTGGAGCCGCAGGAGGAAGGCGAATTCCCGATTGAAGTGGTCTTCACGCTGGCGGAGGATCGCGCATTGAAGGATTGGCTGCCCGTCACTGAAGTTTGGCTTACGACGCGCGCCAATGCCTGAGAAGGGATCTGTATCTGCCATTCCAGAGCCGAGAAGCGATACTATGCTCTCGGACAAACCGCCGCGAGCCGGCGGCGTGTTTGTTGCGTCCACGGTGCGGAGAAAGCTCATACGAGTGATCTCGATCCGTGACATGAATCGCAACGAGACGGAGATCTACGTAAGGTATGAAGAAAAAAAGAATTCCCGATTCAAGTCCGAGGACGACGAACGAAAATTCTGGGCCGCTTCGGATTCGACGGAGTACGTGGATTGGCCGTCGGGAGAGCGGGCGAAGCTGATTCGCGTCAAGCCGTCCCTGAAGACGATCTCCCTGCGGCTCCCCGTTTCCATGATCGAGGATCTGAAGGTGTTGGCCAATCGCCGCGACGTCCCGTATCAGTCGCTACTCAAGGTATTTTTAGCCGAGCGCCTTGCGCGGGAACGTCTCGGGGGATCCGAGCGGACGCACCGGGCCAAGTGAAGGGTAGCGCGTGATACAGTCGGACGCACTTGACTGCGGGTGCGCCGTGCTCATTCCTTATCGTGTGCCAGCCACTGCGGGGCCGTCCGGGCTCATTAACGGTTTCACAAATGGCAACGGTTGAATCAGTGAGGGAACCAGCGCCAATCACGGAGCTGCTCGTAGTAAGTCGAGTGGTCCATCGGAAACTATCCACATGGCGAATATCGCCGACGTGGCGTAGAGGTGAACTGATTAGTGCCGGATTCCCGCGAGTAGTCGCGCAGAGTTTAATTCGCCGCGATGAACAGGGAGTCTGCGAGGCCGCCTCCCCTCCTTTCTTGCGCCCGGTCACCTCGTAGCAAGTTGAGGACAGGACTCATGCGTATCCTCGCGATAAAAGAGGAGACCCGAAACGCGGGCTTTTTTGTCGCGCGGGCTCGAGAGCGGTGGGATGCCATAATCGCGACGGCTCGGCTCGATCGCTACGTTGCGAAGTCGATGGGCTGGATCTCGAACTTTCGCGTGCCCATCTACGCGACGGCTGCACAATCCAGATGCGCCCGGAGAACGCCGGATATTTCAGCGGTGCGTCCTTGGGAGCGTCCGTAAATGCGTAGGCGTCAAGGATGACTGATTCCGATGTTTAGCGCAATGCGCCTGTTCGGGCCAAGAATCTCCGCTTGTTTTCGACAGCGGTCGTAAAACACCAATTGTAAAACACCAGGCAGGCGGCTCCATTAAGCCGCAATTCGCCCTTTACTATGTGCGCTGGCGCACCGACAATCCGGTGAATTTCGGTTTTACTTAGTGTCTCAAGAAGCGATGCGGCCGTGCCGGGCAAACGCCCAGA
>JBDTAT010000097.1:0-6730 GCA_039924505.1 Bryobacteraceae bacterium | reverse complement strand
TTCCGTGACCACGGCGGTCCAGATCGGCGCCAGTCTGTCAGGCGGATCTCAAAAAGCTTTCAATCTATCGCTTATTGCGCCGGCAGCGCTCGGGCAGGCCGGAATCGACGCGACGGTATGGCAGGATCAACCGGCCGCCAGCGTTTCGGTCACGTCCCCGCCATTCTCCACTCTGATCGGCAACGAATTATTGTTGGCATTTGTCTCGGCAGGCTACCGGTCGGAAGCCAATACACATGTCAGCAGCGTTACCGGGGCCGGTCTGACATGGGCGCTGGTCTCGAGAACAAACATCCAGCAGGGGACTGCGGAAATCTGGCGGGCGTTCGCGCCAGCAACATTGACAAACGTTTCGGTGACCGCGACGTTGTCGCAGCCGGTGCTCTCTTCCCTGACAGTAGTGAGTTTCGATGGCGTCGATACATCGGGTGTCAACGGGTCGGGAGCGATCGGGGCGATCGCGAGCGCCAATGGCGCGTCCGGAAGCCCCACGGCCTCACTGACGACGACGCGCGATAATTCGTTGCTATTCGCGGTTGGCGGCGACCCGCAGAACGCGATCGCGCGGACGCCTGGTAGCGGCCAGACCCTGATCCACCAGGATGTGGCCTCGAACCAGAACACCTACTGGGTTCAGATGCAAACGTCCGCGACGCCCGTCGGCGGCACAAATATTTCAATCAATGACATTGCGCCGTCCACAGATCCCTACAACCTGAGCCTTGTGGAAATTCTTCCTCCGGCTACATGCACTGTCGCGGTCATTCCCGCGAGCCGTCTGATAGTGAGCGGAGGAGGCAGCACCAACGTCAATGTGCTGGATGGGAGCGGTTGCAGTTGGACTGCAACGACCTATTCCCCAAGCTGGATCACGCTTTCCGGAAGCACCGGGAGCGGAAACGGGACGTTGTCCTACACGGCTGCCATGAATTTGGGTGAAGCCCGGATGGGCACTGTAGTGGTTGGCGGTCAATCCTTCAACGTACTGCAAGGCGGCCAGCCGTCAATTCAACCGTTCACCGACGTGCTTCCCACCGATCCATACTTTGATTATGTAACTTTGATGTCAGCCTGGGGTATCGCCTCCGGCTGCAACGCCACTCCGGCGCAATACTGCCCTGGGGACCCGGCCACACTCTCTCAGATGGCCGTCGTCATCGTTAACGCGCTGTCGGCGGCTGGCATATCGGGTGTCCCCTATTTCCAGTATTTGCAGAATTTCAGCGGTGCGGGGATCGTGGCGGGCTGCCCATCCAGTTGTCCAGACGCGAATGTTACGCAGGGACAGATGGCAATCTTCATGATCCGCGCATGGATGCTGGCCAATAATCTCACTAGCTTTACGTACACGCCGGCGCCGTATTTCACCGATGTTCCAACTACCGATATTTATTTCAGCTTCATTCAGAAGATGCGGGATTTGGGGTTCTGGACCGGCTGCAGTGCAACCCAGTATTGTGAAAGCAGCAACGTGACTCGCGATCAAATGGCTGCCTTGATCCTGCGCAGCATCGTGGGTGCGCCCTAACGGCCGATGTTTTGGCGGGATCGCGCCGTCGTGCCGGGCGAACAGCAAAGCGGCTCCGGTGCGGTGTTCCACTGTGCGGCGAGAGGAAGCCGCGGGACGACGGTGATCGAACTAGCCGTCGCCGCCGATTGGGCGGCCAACATAAATCCGACTCTATAGACGGGCTGGGCGAAATAGACGGGCGGGGCGAAACCGCTCGGTGACCGGCGCGGCCCGGAAGCTATTTGCGGAAGATGAGGATATGCTGGCGGGGCAACGTCTCGATGACTTTATCGAGCCGGAACCCTTCGGCCTCGACTTCAGTTTTGGCTTCGGCGACGCTCATTTTGTGTTCCGGGCGGATGGGGATGGAAGGATCTTCTTTCCGGTATTCGAGCAGCACCAGACGGCCGTCCGGTTTCAAGGCGGCGCGGAGTTCATCGAGCATTTTCTCCGGCTCGGAAAACTCGTGGTAGACATCCACCAGCAGGATCAGATCCATGGTTGCGGCGGGGAGGTGTGGATTGTCCACGGCTCCGAGGACGGTCTGGATGTTGGTCAGCTTTTCGGCCCGCGCGCGCCGACGAAGCAGCGTGAGCATTTCGGGCTGAATGTCAACGGCGTAAACCTTCCCGGCGGGCCCGACGCCGCGGGCTAAACGCACGGTGAAATATCCGGTGCCGGCGCCGATGTCGGCGGCGGTCATGCCGGGCTGAATACGGAGGGCTTTGATCGCGGCCGCGGGCGCCTCCTCGCTTTCGCGATCGGAGCGTTCGAGCCAATCGGCGCCGCCGACACCCATCACCGATGCGATTTTCCGGCCGGTAAGCGGATGAACCTGCTCCCAGGCGGGCGCGGCGGCGGCGAGAACGATCGTCAGGCCGAGGGCGCTCACGGCGCGCCGGATGGACGAGAATTGCATCGAAGTCATAAAGACCGAAAAACTGGAATTTCCACTATGATGCGGAGGGGATTTACAGCCGGGATTGGCATTGCGTGTCTCATCAGTGCGCTCGCAGGCCACGGGAAGCGCGGTGCGGCTGGATCGGCGGCCTACGAAATGGGTGAGCGCGCCGTGTTGAGGCCATTCATCTACAATGTCATCGAAACCAAGCGGGAAAGTCAATTAGGCGAGATGCCGGAGATCCGCCTGCCGGAGAACCGTCATTTGGTGGAAGATTCCGCCGGGCATTTGTAAACCGAGTCCTCCGGCGCCGGAATTGAAAACTGGCTGGCGCTGCCGCGGACGATTCCCAAGGCGGAAACCGGCCGGGGATGGATGGTGTTCGACGCGCCACTGGCGAATTACCGGTCGCGCGTGACCAACGCGGCCGATCCCAGTGAAGAAGAGTTTTCCTACATGAACCTGCCGCTGCGGCTGGATTCGGAAACCGTGCGGCCGGCGGAGAATTAGACTTGAAGTAGATGTTCCTCCGACGCTATGTCTTCCCGGCCGCCTGCATGATTATCTGCGGACTGCCGGCGGGCGCGGCCGGAAAACTCCAGATTGAAGAGGCGCGCGTAGCGCAATTTGAGGATGGTCCCACGCCGCCGGCGAATTTTCAGTTCGAACCCGGCGAAACCGTATATTTCAGTTTCCTTCTGACCGGATACCAGGTGAAAGAGACGGACGACGAGGCGCGGTCGATTCAGCTTCACTACCGCATTGAGGTTCGCGATCCCTACGGGGTGCTGGCGGAGGAACCGAAAACCTCGAAGCTTGCCACGGGATTGTCGCGGGAAGACCGCCACTGGGATCCTAAAGTGCGCGATGCCATTACCGTTCCGGCGTTCGCCGCCGGCGGCGTCTATCGCATAACGGTGGAAGCGGTGGACGAACTGAGTGGATCGCGGTCGGTGCTCGATACGCCATTCCACGTGGGGGGATTGGCGGCCGATCCGGCTGCAGCGCTGGCGATTCGCAATTTTCGTTTTCTGCGGCAGCAGGAGGACGGACAGGGGCTGGTGGCGCCGGCGTATCGTCCGGGCGATACGTTGTGGGCGCGCTTCGACATCGCCGGTTTCAAGCTCGGGGACAAGAATCGCGTGGATGTGGACTACGGCCTGCGGGTTTTGCGGCCTTCGGGCGAAGAGCTTTACTCCCTTCCAGTGGCGGTCTCCGAGAAAGTCGAATCGTTCTATCCGCACCGCTGGGCGCCGGGGGAGTTGAGCTTGCGCGTGGATGCAAATTTGAAGCCGGCGCATTACACGCTGGTGGTGACCGCGCACGACCGGGTGGGGGGCGGGAGCGTGGAAGTGCGGGAAGGCTTCGATGTGGAGCGCTGAAGTCGCGCGAGAAAATCCGCGAATACCGGCACTACATACTCTTCATGGCCCTTTTCCGAACGCGCTCGGCTGCGGTGTATGGCATCGACGCCCATCTGATCGACGTTGAAGTAGACATGTATCCCGGCAGCGCGCGGGATTTCATTACGGTCGGAATGCCGGACACCGCGGTGCGGGAGAGCCGGGAGCGGATTAAATCGGCGCTGTTGAATTCCGGGTTCGGCTATCCCAACAAATCCGTGACCATTAACCTGGCGCCGGCGAATGTGCGCAAGGAAGGCGCGGGTTTCGATCTGCCAATGGCGATGGGCATTCTGGGCGCGATGGGTGTTGTGGCCAGCGCCGATCAACATCTATTTGTCGGGGAACTATCGCTCGACGGCGCGATCCGGCCGGTGCGCGGAGCGCTATCGATTGCGGCATGCGCGCGGCGGCAGGGCATTGTGAACCTGCTGGTGCCGGCCGAGAATGCGGCCGAAGCCGCGATGGCGGAAGGCGTGCGCGTGTTTCCGATGCGGCGATTGGGGGAGGCAGTGCAGTTTCTCAATCACCCGGAGGAGTTCACGCCCTTAAATCCGGAGCGGCAGGAACGGCGCATAGACGCCGCGCAGTTGCCGGATTTTCGCGAGGTGCGGGGCCAGACGACGGCCAAGCGGGCGCTGGAGGTGGCGGCCGCCGGTGGACACAACGTACTGATGATCGGGCCGCCGGGTTCGGGCAAGACGATGCTCGCCAAACGCCTTGCGGGAATTCTGCCGTCGCTGACATTTCAGGAAGCGCTCGAAACCACGCAGGTTCACAGCGTAGCGGGGGTGCTACCGCGCGGGGTGGGACTGCTGTCGGAGCGGCCGTTCCGGGCGCCGCATCACTCCGTGTCCGATGCGGGCCTGATTGGCGGCGGATCGGGAATGCCGAAGCCGGGCGAGGTGAGCCTGGCGCATCACGGCGTTCTATTTCTGGACGAGCTGCCGGAATTCCCGCGCAATGTGCTGGAACAATTACGGCAGCCATTGGAGGAAGGGTCGGTAACGCTGGCGCGCAGCACGATGACGCTGTCGTTTCCGGCGAATTTCATGCTGGTGGCGGCGATGAATCCTTGTCCGTGCGGATTTTTTTCGGACCCCACGCGGGAGTGCCGCTGCACCGGCGGAATTATCCAGAGGTATCTGGCGAAGGTCAGCGGGCCGCTGCTGGACCGGATCGATCTGCACGTGGAAGTGCCCGCGGTTCCGTATAAAGAACTGCGGGGGAAAGACGACGGCGCCACGTCGGCTGAGATCCGCGATCGCGTGGAAAGTGTGCGGGCAACGCAGCAGGCCCGCGGGTTTTACAACGCTCACATTCCGACGCGAGTATTGCGCAAGCTGTGCGCGCTGGACGAGGCGGCCGAGCGGACGCTCGAGATGGCGGTGCGGCGAATGGGGCTGAGCGCGCGGGCCCACGACCGCATTCTAAAAGTGGCGCGGACGGTGGCGGATCTGGACCACTCCGAGACGGTCAGCGCGAAGCACTTGGCCGAAGCGGTGCAGTACCGGAGCCTGGACCGGAATTATTGGCAGTAGATCGTTTGAGGGTCACCGGAGCTGTCGAATCGCTCGACCATCTGCTAAAATCAAACCGGGAGCCGATCCGGGAAGAGCCAAGTGAATCCAAGTTCCTGGTGGTATCGCACCTAAGTAGCTCAAAACAAAAACGGGCCACCCTAGCTCAGTTGGTAGAGCGGCTGATTCGTAATCAGCAGGTCGCCGGTTCGATCCCGGCGGGTGGCTCCATAAAATCATTAGTTTACATGTGAATATCCCTCCTAGACACTCCTAGATAGGTCACTAAAGACCCAGCAAAGAAGGTCCGAAGAAGGTTTTCCCGGAAAGAAGGCTCGTATCATCCCACCAGGGTCCAGGGTGGATGCGCTAGCGATACGCGGCGGGTCCGGCTGGAGATTGCCATAGAATTGAAGTGGAAGCGTTGGAAAAGAAGCGCCAGCACATAATTCCGAAGTCTTACCAGAAGCCCTGGTGCGATCCGACAACACCCTCCAACCAAACACCGTACATCTGGATGATCTCCCGGGACGGTTCGGAGAAAAGGCGAAAGGCTCCCGAAAAGGCGTTCCGCGAGAACGACGCTTATACCATCAGATTGGCGAGCGGAGACAGAGAGCTTGTTGTCGAAGACACGTTGGCACAGATCGAAAGCAAGTTTGCTCACTTAATTCAACACAAAATTCGGAAGCAATACGCTCTTGACGCTCAGGACAGAGCTAATCTTTGCGTGTTCGCAGCGGCGATGTATTCTCGCGTCGATCCCCAAAGCAGGAGCCACGTGAATTTCCTCCAGGAACTTCATGACAAGGTCCAAACCATGGAGGAGGCACATAATTGCGAAGCTCGCACATCGCTGGAAACTGCCGCAATGCTTGAGAATGCCCGCCCAAAGTGGGTGGCAACGTCGCTTGAGATCTTGGCTCCTCTCTACTACAAAATGTCGCTCGCAATATTCGTCGCGCCATCAACCGACCACTTCATCACTTCCGATAGCCCTACCGCGTGGTACAACCCTGACGCCTATAAGTGGCCGCCGTTCGGGAGATCGCCCGGCCTGGCGCAGCAAAAGGTTGAAGTCACCTTACCGCTTACGTCCAACCATGTCCTTTATTTGTCGCATGACGAGAAGATTAGTGGATACCGACAGTGCACGAGCAAGATTGTTCAGGAGTTCAATCGTCGCACTCGCTTCCACTGCGACCAGTGGTTCGTTTCCTGGAAGGGAGAAGTTCGGGATTCCTGGTTCGAGAATGGCAAGCTTCCCGATGATTGCTGGGAGAATACTCCTGCCGGTGAACGAGCAGTCAAACAGAACGCAAAATACGATGAGCTTCGGCAACGTTACCGATAGCGTTTATTGAGCGAGCACAAAGGGACCAGTGGTGAGTAAAAG
>JBDTAT010000096.1:0-2632 GCA_039924505.1 Bryobacteraceae bacterium | reverse complement strand
CCAGGCCGGCGCGCAAGTTCTCGCCCGCGGCGGCTCCGCCGTCGATGCCGCCATCGCCGCCAACGCCGTTCTGGGTGTGGTGGAGCCGATGATGTCCGGAATCGGCGGCGACCTCTTCGCTCTCTATTGGGATGCGAAAACCGGCCAGCTCACCGGCATCAACTCCAGCGGCCCCGCGCCCAAGGCCCTCAGCATCGCCTACCTCAAGCGGCAGGGCTATTCGTCCATGCCTACAAGCGGTATTTACACCGTAACGGTTCCCGGATGCGTGCGCGGATGGGCCGCCATGCACCATCGTTTTGGCCGCCTCCCCTGGCGCGATCTGTTCGCTCCCGCCATTTATTACGCCGAGCACGGATTCCCCGTCACCGAAATCATTCAATACGATTGGGAGCACGCGTACTCGAGACTCGCCGCCGACGATAACGCCCGCCGCGTCTATCTCCCCGGCGGCGCGGCCCCCAAGACCGGCCGGATTTTCCGCAATCCGGAAATGGCTCATGCCTATCGCCTCATCGCCGCCGAAGGCCCCGACGCATTCTATAAAGGACCGATCTCCCAGGCGATCCTCGCGACCTCCAAGCGTCTTGGCGGCGTCATGACTGCCGAAGACCTCGCGCAGTTCGAGCCGGAATGGGTCCAGCCCATCTCCACCACCTATCGCGGCTGGACCGTCTATGAACTGCCGCCCAACGCGCAGGGAATTGGAACGCTCGAAATGCTGAACCTGCTCGAGCCGTTCCCGATCGGCGATTACGCGCAGTTGAGCGCCGAAGCGCTTCACTTGGAAATCGAAGCCCAAAAGCTTTCTTTCCAGGACATCCGTCACTACATCGGCGATCCCCGCTTCGTCAAAGTTCCCGTTGCCGGCCTGCTATCGAAAGAGTACGCCCGAAAACGCGCGGCTGAAATCGACATGAACAAGGCCAACTGCGACACCCATCCCGGCCATCCCGGCGAAGCCGTCGGCAACACGATTTATCTGAGCGTGATCGATCGCGATGGCAACATCGCCTCCTGGATCGAAAGCCTCTCCGACAGTTTTGGGTCCGGTGTGGTCGTCGATGGAATGGGCTTTCATCTGCACAATCGCGGCAGCGGTTTTTCCTTCGACCCGGCGGACGCCAATTCGCTCGCGCCCGGCAAGCGCCCCTATCACACCATCATTCCCGGATTTCTGGAGAAGGGAAGTCTCCATGCCGGATTTGGTATCATGCGCGGGATGAATCAGGCGCAGGCCCAAGCGCAGTTTGTCTCGAACGTAGTCGATCACGGGATGAATATTCAGGCGGCTCTTGAGGCTCCGCGCTTCACCAAAATGACGCTCGGCGGCTGCGACGTGGAAATCGAGGGCCGCGTGCCGGCGGATGTGCGCGCGGCGCTCGAAAAGAAGGGCCACCAGATCTCCGTCGTAGGCGATTATTCAAGCGACATGGGCGGCGGCCAGGCCGTAATGCGCGACTCTGCCACCGGCGTCAACTATGGCGCGTCCTCGCCGCGCAAAGACGGCGCCGCGATTCCCGAACCCGATCCCTATTTCACAACCCGGAGATAACCATGCGATTTCTCACAATCTTATTCTGCGTTGGCGCGCCGGTCTTCGCCGCCGATGCGCTGCCTTCCTCCCGTCTGGTAGACCTGGCCCGCGCAAATCCAAATTCCGCGGAATTTCACGACGCCTTGGTCTCTACGCTCGGCGAAGCCAATATCCAGAAAGGCGTCGCCTGGGCCGGCGGCGGCCCGGATTTCATCTTCGCCGTCGAAACCGGCAACACGCCCACCATCTTCATCGACCATGAAGAACAAGGCCACGCGATGTCGCGCGTCAGAGACGGCAATCTCTGGTTTTACGCGACTCAACTTGTCACCGGCACCGAACACAGCTTCGTCTACTCCATCGCCGGCGCCGATTTCGGAGGCCGCGCCGACATGCCCGCCTATCTTTCCGAATCCTTCTCACAACCCGGCGTGCCGCAGGGCCAGCTCTCGGAAAAACTAATTAACACCAGTAAAATCTATCCCGGCATGAAGAGCGATTACTGGATCTACGTGCCCGCCGCGTACGATCCGAAAGTTCCCGCCGCGTTGATGGTCTGGCAGGATGGCCAGGGAATGATCGCCCGCGACGGCGCAACGCATACGCTGAACGTCGTCGACAACCTGATCTACCAGAAAGCTATTCCCGTAATGATTCAGGTGTTCATTTCGCCCGGCCTGGTGGGTGACAAGCGCATGCGCAGCATCGAGTACGACAGCATGAACGACGTCTACGCGCGCTTTCTTCGCGACGAAGTGCTGCCCGAAGTCTACGCGAAGTACAACATCCGGCGCGATGGCTACAGCCGCGGCATCTCCGGCAGCTCCTCCGGCGGCATCTGCGCCCTTAACGCCGCCTGGCGCCAGAACGATCAGTTCACCCGCGTCTGGTCCCGCATCGGCAGCTTCACCAGCATTCAATGGCATCCCGGCGAACTCGATGGCGGCAACGTTTTTCCTTTTCTCATCCGTAAAACGCCCAAAAAGAATATCCGAGTCTGGCTCCAGGACGGCGAGGAGGACCTCGAGAACCGTTTTGGAAGCTGGCCGCTGCAGGCTCTCCAGATGACCAATTCGCTTAAAATGATGGACTACG
>JBDTAT010000095.1:0-2932 GCA_039924505.1 Bryobacteraceae bacterium | reverse complement strand
GAAACGGCCTTGATCGCCCAGAAGCGTGTCCGCTCCGCCGTATTTAAGAAAAGACACAAAATCCCGGACCGCGGCCGGTCCCAGGCCCGCCACGCTCGGATCCTTCGCCGTATAGACGACTTCGTAGATCCTGGCCGGCTCAAAACCGGAGGCCATATAAATGGAGGTGGGGTCCGGGATCGCGCGCCCGTCGTCGTCATGGGCAAACTCCCATTGGGAACGTGGAATCACTTTTCGCGGCGAGTCCGGACGGTCCCGCACGGTGAGTTTAATCGCCGGATCCTCGGGATTTATTACTGGATAGGCGAGGTGATTCCGGTCCGCCAGGGAATGACTGCGCTCCCGATGATCCAGGACGAAGTCCGATCGCACCAAGCCGGTAATGCTGCCGTCGGGCTTCCGGGCAATCGGTGTATCGATGCGCAGTAATCCCGGCAGGTGTGGCACGTCGAACTGCCAGCCAACCCAAATCAGGGTGTAGCCCTGGGCCAGCAGAAACCGGTCGCCGAACTCCGCGCTGCTACGAGGGTCGCGCGAACTCTGTGCGAAGTCGAACATGCCGAGCATCCCCTTGCCTCCGCGGTTCGAGATCTCCACCAGCGCGGTGCCATTACCTTTCGCGGTATTCCGCGGTTTCAGCACGTAAATATCGGCGGAAAATTGCACTTGGCCGTTGGGGTCACGCGTCGCGTAGTCGATGTCGGTAATGATTCGATTCGCGGGAAGTTTAGGATCGATGGCGAAAGTGGCTTTGGCGGCGATGCGCTCGTAAGGTCCAGCAGAGCCGGGCGAAGCGCCGTTCAGCACCTCGCTGCGGTCGATGACGCGCACATCCGTGACGCCGGCGATAAGCGCGATACTACTTAAGACCGCAATCAGAAGAGCGCGCATAGGCATCTCGACATTATCCGCTAACGCGAGCCAGTGCGGCTGCAATCGCCAGGTCTTCGGGGTGAGCGACATGGAAGTGGAGGAATTGACCGGCTTTCTTGGTGGCGCACTTCTTAGCGTATGTATACGCTAAGTTTGTCGGTTGGCCTGCGTCGGCGATTTTCGCCGGGGCACCATTACCACCACGTCCGGCAAGTGCAGTAAAGCCACTTGTCACTGTGCCCGGCGTGGCGACCGCGGCCACGGTCCTCATTTCCGGCTCATGCGAAAGCTTCGGCAAAAGACCGTTACCGGATCTTTTGATTCTCCCGTGGCCTTGCGCAAGGCGCAACAGGAGGTGGAGGCGTTTCACCGTTTTCAGGATCTCTGTGGCCAGATCATCGAAGTCAGCGAAAAGATTTGTGCGCTGCGGGGTCGAGGACACGCTCACGCTGGAGGAAAAGAAACGGTCCACGCGATCCAAACGGAGACCGCGCGCGAGATAGCCGCGCTGCTGGGCCGAATTTTCGCCGAACGCCGGCAAACCGGGTGCTTCGACCTGGAAGCGGTAGAGAGCGCCCTGCGGGCCACCCTCCATCGGGCCGGGGCCAGCGCACTGAGCCAACTGCCGCAGTGAGAGGCTCCGGATCGGCGCCAGTTGCCCTGCCCCTACGGGCACCGCGCAATATCGGGAACTGCGCTCCCGGCCCGTGCTCACCGTAGTCGGTCCGGCGCGGATCACTCGCCCCTACTATCTGTGTTCGCACTGCCATCAGGGCCAGTTCCCGGCCGATGCCGAATTGGATGTCGGAAATACGGAGTTCTCACCCGGGGTGCGCCGCATGCAGGCGGTGGTCGGCCGGCAAGCCCCCTTCGATCACGGCCGCGAGCCGATGAAAACCCTGGCCGGTCTGGAGGTGACAGCCAAGCGGGTGGAGCCCACGGCGGAGGCGGCCGGAGACGACATCGCCAAGCGCGGCCACCACGAGATTCAGAAAGCCATTCAGATCGTCGATCTATACCATGCTCGCCAACACCTGTGGGAACTGGTCCGAAGGCTGCATCCGAATGACAAAAGAAGCCAGAAAGCCTGGATGAAGATCCACCAGAGGCGCCTGCTGGACAAGGACGAAATCCAAAAACTGGCGCCCTCGCCGCGCTCCATCGAGGCTTCCAATGCCCGGGCCGCCTGACTTCCACTTCCATGTCGGTGGCCGGGGCGCGCAGAGGTCAGAGTTTCGCGCTGGGATATTTCGTGCGCATCCAGATGACGAAGGATTCCGGGACGGCCATGGTGGAAAGCCGGGACTGGCGCACCAGGGCCCAATCGTCAAACAGGTGGGACTGCTTGATTTCCGGCAGAGAGATGGGGGGCTGCAGGAGGCCGGCGAATTGGAGGTCGACGACCGCCGATTTCGGATTTTTCGGATCGGCGCGCGGTTCGGACACAACCTGCGCCAAGCCGACGATGGCCGATTCACCGCCGCTGTGATACACAAAAATGCGGTCGCCGGGACGCATATCGCGGATGGCGCGTACGGCCTGGGCGTTGGTCACACCATCCCAAGTGGTCTTTTTATCGGTTTTCAGTTGGCCGATGGTGTAGCTGCCGGGATCCGTTTTGGCCAGAAAGTATTTCATCGCTCTCGTCACTATCGCGCAAATTCAGGCCGTCGGCAACCGGCTGAGGCGAGTGGCTCACTGGAGATGAAACAGACGTTCCCGGTAACCTGTCACTGCAACATCGCTATCCCGCCACCCAAAAGATGCGCACCGCTTTCCGGTTTTCGGCGACGCTTTCGACGATTGTGCTCATCATAAGCGTCATCGCAGCGGCTCGTGGGGAGCGTTTGCCGGTGCGGCGCTACACCACCGCGGGTGGCCTGGCGCGCGACTCGCTCCACGCCATCCTGCGAGACCGCGGCGGATTCCTGTGGTTCTGCACGGAAGAAGGTATTTCACGGCTCGATGGCTGCGCCTTGCGGACACTCGGCAAACGGGATGGCTGGCCGGATCGCGATGTGCGCGCGATTGTGCAAAGCCGCGACGGCGCTTTTTGGAT
>JBDTAT010000094.1:0-7869 GCA_039924505.1 Bryobacteraceae bacterium | reverse complement strand
CGCTGGGCCTGACGGCGCTCGTCGGTGATGGCCTCGTCGCGGCCGGTGAAGGAAACCGGCTGGAAGCTCAAGAAGGGGATCTTTTTCGGATTGTCGAGCGCGAAGCGGACGACTGCCCCGACCTGCTCATTATTAATTCCGTTGACGATGGTAATTACCGGCACGATATCGACGCCGTTGGTCCAGAGGTTCTCAATGGCGCGCAGCTTCACGTCGAACAGGTTGCCGACGGCGCGATGCGAGTTGGCGGCGTTGCCGACGCCGTCGAATTGCAGATACGCATAACGCAGCCCGGCTTCGGCGGCGGCGCGGCAGAACTCCGGACTTTTCGCGAACTCGATGCCGTTGGTGGCCGCCTGCACGCTGTTGTATCCCACCTTGCGGGCGTAACGGACCGCGTCGAGGAAGTACGGCGACAGAGTCGGCTCGCCGCCGGAAAACTGCACCGACATCTGGCGGCGCGGCTTAATCGAGATAGCGTTGTCGAGCAGGGTCTGAATATCTTCCCAGGAAAGTTCGTGGACGAAGCCAACCTGATTGGCGTCCATGAAGCAGGGATCGCACATCATGTTGCAGCGGTTGGTGAGATCGACGGTGAGGACCGAGCCACGTCCGTGTTTGATGGTGCTGGTGCCGTGATTGTGAAGCTTTTCGTCGTTATGGGCGCGGATATCGCGGCCGGGGAAGACTTCCTCCAGATGCTTGAAAAACGCCGGGTCGATCGACATCACATCTTCAAAATGACCGTGGATGGCGCAATCCTTCACCATCAGGATCTGCCCGTCGCGCTCGATGACGTGCGCCTTGATTTCTCCGACGCGCTCGTTGAGCAAAATTTCGTGGGGCACCTTGCCGTCGACGATCTGCTGGCGAATTTCGGGGACGCACTTGGGGCACAGCGAATCGGTCTCGCGCGGCCAGCCGAGCGGCGGTTTTTCCTTCTCCCAGGATTTCAGCAGCGGCTTATCGGACCACTTGGGGGTGAAGGAAGGGTTGGGGCTGATCGAATTCAGCTTATCGTATACCACCCAGGCCGCACCCGCGGCGACGGTCACTGCCTTTTCGACGTATTTAATAGGCTTGTGCATGTTTTTCGGCTTCCGGTACGCTCTCCACTATCGATTGCGATCACTGACTTATGAAGTATACTCAATGCCGGCAAGACGCGCCAGTTCAATGAATTAAACTGTGTCTTTTCTTGCTTGTATGGCGAACTGAGGCATCGAATGGCCCAGGACTGGCGAACCGATTCCGGAGACCGCCTGATAGCTGGATTCCATTGAGCTACAACAAGATAGCACAGTTTTGCACCGGTTAAAGCACGGGCGCAGCAGGGAAGCGTGTATCCCCCAAGTCATGCTTGGTGATAGGCGGTGCGTCTTCGGCAAGCGACTGGAGGCGTTCCAGGATGCCGGTGACGGTTTGAAGGCGGCGATTCAACCGGTCGTGGAAGTCCGGTGTGTGGGTGTGATGGATTTCGGCCGGTAGATCGCGTTGCTCGTGGCGCAACAACTCGACGATTACCGACCACTCCTCCGCTGACAGGTTCGGGGATGGCAAATCCGACTGAGTGACCATTAACTAATCCTCCTCTACCTCTAATTATACCGCCGGTTATAGTGCCGGGATGTACGAAACCCCGGCAAGATGATGTGCGGCGGGCAAAACACAGGCCATAAATTCGTGCAGCGGACGCACACCTGTGCGCCACTCTCACGCCCGTCTCGAATGCAACTGCTGGATCGAAATCGGCATCGACGTTGGAATCTGGCGTGCCACAATAAACTGACGATGATCGCGCCCCTACGATCCATGCGGGCATTCCGCCGGCAGTGGAAGCTCACCGCGATTTCCATTTTTTCGCTTTCGATCGCGATCGCTCTGGGCGTGGTGGGCCTCAGCGTTTCAAACACCCTTCTTCTGCTGCCCCCGTCCGCGCCGGCGGCGGACCGTCTGGTCACGGTGTATACTCGCTCGCCCGGCAAGCCGATTGAGCACGTCGCTTTCCCGGACTACGAATATTACCGGAACCACAACCACGTCTTCACCGATGTGGCCGCTGCGCCCAATTCGTTTGGTCTGATCGACGACTTCAACTTCGAGGGCCGCGATGTAAAGGTGATTACGAGGCCGGTGTCGGAGAATTATTTCGCGGTGATGGGAATCCGTCCGTATCTCGGACGGCTGTTTTCGCGCGGCGATGACGTCGGCGCGTCGCCCATTGCGGTGATGACCTGGTCGTGCTGGAAGCGCCTGGGCGCGGACCCAAAAATCGTCGGCAAGGTGCTGGCCAAGCACACCATCGTGGGAGTCGCGCCGAAGAATTTCATGGGAGCGTTCTACGGCGTCAACGGCGATCTTTTTACGACGCTGCGGGAGTGGGACAGCAACACATCCTGGATCACCCAGCGCGGCGCCCGCCGATTCGTTCTGATTGCCAGGCTGAAGGCTGGAATTACACGGCGGCAGGCGCAAGCGGAGATGACGGGTCTGTCAGGACAGCTTGCATCGGCATTTCCGAAGGAGGACAAGGATCGTGCGGCGGTTGTGACTCGCGCCACGCTGCTGCCGCCCGATGCGATCCCGGATGCAGAATTGATGAGCGCCATTCTAATGGCGCTGGTGCTGCTGGTGCTGCTGATCGCCTGCGCCAATGTCGCGAACCTGCTGCTGGCTGTTGCGGTGGGACGGCGTCAGGAGGCCGCGATCAAATTGGCGCTCGGCGCGCCGCGCGGGCGGCTGATACGCGAATTCCTAAAGGAGAGCAGCATCCTGTGCGCGGCCAGCGGAGTGCTGGGTTATGGCATCGCCGCGGTGGCGATCGCCCGGTATTCGGACTTCACAATCGCGTTCCCGATGTTTGGAGCCTTTTCGTTTGGACTTGCTCTCAGGCTGGACCTTACCGTCGTGGCGGCCACGCTCCTGATGATGCTGGTCGCATGTCTGGCCACCGGAGTGGCGCCGGCGGTTTACGCCTCGTCGCCAGGACTGGCACAAATCTTGAGCGGGGAAATTGTGGTGGGCGGAACGCGCAAAGCCGCCGGCAGGAACGCGCTGATTATTACGGAAATCGCCATCTGCACGCTGGTGCTGGTGGGCATGGGTCTGTGCCAACGCAGCCTGTATAACCTCCGCCACGTCGATCCGGGGTTCTCGGCGCGCAACCTGGTTGCCGTCACGGTGTATCTGGAAAGCGAGGGCTATTCGGCGGCGCGAGGAAAGCCGATGTATCAGACGCTGCGCCGGACGGTTTCCGCGTTGCCCGGCGTGGAGTCGGTTTCGCTCGCCTGGGATTTACCGTTGTTCGGCGCAAGCGAGGTCCCTGTGAGGCTTTCGGATACAGTCAAGCCGGTCTCCATCGCCCATACCGTGGTGGATGCCGATTACTTCGCCACGTTTGGCGTCCGAATGCTGGCCGGCCGCGTTTTTAATTCCACCGACCGTGAAGGCGGCCCGGAAGTAGTGGTGATCAACCGCAAAATGGCCGATATGTTTTGGCCCGGGAAAGATCCTTTGGGGAGAACCGTCGTCGCCGGCGATCCGGCGCGCAAATTCACGGTAGTGGGAGTGGCGGTTGACGGCAAGTACGAGGATCTCGACGAGCCGGCGCGTCCGTTTATGTACTACGCTCTCAGCCAGCATTATCGGGGCGGCATAAATGTAATTGCCAGGACCAGCGGCGATCCGCGCATTTGGGTTCAGCCGTTCGCCCAGGCGCTACGCGGACTGGGACTGCATATCATGATTCAGCCCGTTACGCTGGAGGGTTGGATGAATCTGACTCTGCTGAGCGAACGGATTACGGCTGGATGTGTGGCCGCGGTGAGCGCGCTGGGGCTGCTGCTGGCGATCATCGGCCTGTTCGGAGCAATCTCCTATTCGATTAGCGAGCGGAGAAAGGAACTTGGCATCCGGGTTGCGCTGGGCGCGCGGCCGTGGCAACTCCTGAAGATGGTTCTGCATCAGACTCTGTTCGTGGCCGGCGCGGGAATTGCCATCGGGATTCTACTTGGCGTCGTCGGCGCCGTCCTGTTTCGGTCCCAATTTTATGGAATCGGCGCGGTGGAGTGGACCGTGTTAGTTCCGGTAGGCGGCGCGATGATGGCGCTTTCCCTGGTGATCGCGTATTTCTCAGCCAGGCCGTGGATCGCGATCAATCCAATGGAAGCGGTCCGCCATGCTTGAGGCGCGCTTCACTCTTCCCGCAATGCTGTCATTGGATCCACGCGCGCGGCACGACGTGCCGGTCCAAAAGACGCAATCAATACGATCAGGGCCAGAAAAACCGGCGTGAGCGCAAACGTGGCGGCGTCGAGCTCATTTACTCCGTACAGCATGGACCGGATATAGCGCGTGAGCGCCCAGGCGCCTCCGAGGCCGAGGACAATGCTTATCAGGGTGAGGATGGTAGTCTCGCCGAGCACCATGCTCAGGATGTCGGCCGGTCGGGCGCCCATCGCCACACGAATGCCGATTTCGCGCGTGCGGCGGGTGATCAGATACGACATCACGCCGTAGACACCCGCCGCGGCAAGGAGAATAGCGATGATGGCGAAGGTTCCTATCAGCACGAGTTCGAAGCGTTCGGGGGCCAGCGCGGCGTCACGGCGCTGGTCCATCGTCTTCACGTCAAAGATGGGTTGATCGGGGTCAACGGCGCGGACCTGCCGCTCGACCAGCCGGACGGCACCCTGGGGGTCGCCGGCAGTGCGGATGATAAATCCCGCGCGAAAAACAGGGCTGCCCGAGCACATGCACCGGTACACCATGGAGGGCGGGTCCGCTCCAAGTGTGCTGCCGCGAATGTTTCCTACCACGCCTATGATTGCCCATGTGATATTGCGCCGGTCGGGTCCGAACACCACCTGCCGGCCCACTGGGTTTTCGCCCGGGAAGATCCGATGCGCGAAAGCGTCGTTTACCACGACAGGCTCCGCGGCAATGAAACCCGGGATCGCCGCATGTTCAGACCGGACAGAATCATAAACATCGAAAAAGCGCCCACTCTTGAGCGGCGCCTTTAATGTGTTGAGGAAGTCCGGGCTCACCAGCGTATTATTGACAATCGGCCGCTCGAGGAATGGCGGCAGAGGCCGCCCCACAACACGAACCCTTCCGGTCTGATAAAAATCTTCGTGGTTGAGAGGCATGTCGGACACCAGGACTGCCGAGCTTACGGCGGGAAGACGCTGCAATCCGTGGAGCACGTCTCCGTAGAACCGGGCGTAGTTCCGGTCGAAAGGACCGATAGGATTCACGCGAAATGTGAGCAGATGATCCGGGCGAAAGCCGAGTTCAGTATGCGCGAGATGGAGGAAGCTGCGGGCCAGCAGGCCGGCGCCAATCAGCAATACGAGCGAAATCGCGAGTTCCGCCACTACCAGGCCTTTTCGCAGCCGGGCAGCGCCGGGTCCGCCGCTGTGCGCCAGGCCGGAGTTCTTTAGCGCCTCCTGGATGCGGATTCCGGCAGCCGACAGGGCGGGCGTCAATCCAAACAGCAGGCTGGTTGCCACCGTCAAAGCGATGGTAAATGCGAGCACTCGCAGGTCCATCGAAATCGCGGGATAGCGCACCAGAATAGCGGGCTTGGTTGCGTCGAGCACGCGCACCGCGGCCCAGGCTACGCCGATGCCGGCTACGCCGCCGGGCAGCGCGAGCACCAGGCTTTCGGTGAGCATTTGACGCATGATGCGGCCGCGGCTGGAGCCGAGGGCCAACCGGACAGCCAGTTCGCGCCGCCGGCTGCCGGCGCGCGCCAGCAGAAGGTTGGCTAAATTGACGCAAGCGATCAGCAGAACCAGACCAGCCGCGCCGGTTAATATGAGTAACGCCGGACGCAACTCGCCGGTGAGATGCTGCTGCAGTGGAATCGGCGAAATGTTCAAGCCGGATCGGAATCCAGTTGCCTGGAATACCTTGTACTCAGCGCGAATCGCAACGGTCAGGCGGTTCATTTCCGTTAGGATTTGCTGAGCGGTTAAGCCAGGCTTGCGGCGGGCGAGGATGGAGATACTGAAAATGGGACGCATGGGCGAGAGAGGAAAACTCTCGGAGGATTTATCCCATGAAAAGGGTAGCCACGCTTGCGAGCCTCGGGGGAAGTCGAAACCTTGCGGCATTACGCCGATGATCGTGCGCCGCAGCCGGTCGAAGGCAATGCTTTTTCCCACAATATGGGGATCGCTGCCCAATCGGTTTCGCCAGAAGGCATAGCTCACTACGGCAACAGCGGGCGCTTTGGTTCCCTCCTCTTCTGGGGCGAGGTATCGTCCAAGCATCGGCCGCATGCCCATCACCCGGAAGAACGACGCTGAAACTGCCGCGGCATCCAGTTGTTCGGGCCTCTCGACGCCGGTCCAGTTAACTGTGATCGAGCTGAACGCGGCAACGTCCTCGAAAATCCGGTTCTGGTCGCGGAGGTAAAAGTAGTCTGGCGCGGCGCCGGCGTCCTCCTGGGCGCGGCCCGACCGCTCGCTGATCCAGTCAATGCGCCCGGCGCCGGGATAGGGAAGGGGGTGGATGAGAATCGAATTCGCGACGCTGAAGACCGCCGTGTTCGCGCCGATGCAAGCGGCCAGCGTAAATGCAGCGGCAATAACCAGAAATGGGTCGCGGCGTACGCTGCGGACGGCGTAGCGAACATCTTCGACAAGGCTCTCGATCATTCGGGCGCTCCTGTCATTCCCCTCGATCGTAAACAAAAGGCTACATCCTGCTTTATAGATAATCAAGGGGATGGCCAGGGTGTGGATCGTCCGCCACGCCTGAAGGGTATCGATGGCGGTACGATGATGCTGAAATGAACAAATCGATTGTCGTATTGCTGTGCGGCGCGCTGGCCGGGCTCGCGCAAAAACCGGGACAGAAAGACCCAGGGCCGCAACCGCGCTACGTTCAGCCGGGCGATGCGGCGCATGCGCCGTCCGATGCCGTGGCGCTATTCGACGGCAAGGATATGTCGGCGTGGCAGACGGAGGACGGCAAGACTCCCGGCTGCCAGGTGAGCGGCGGCGTGATGGCGTGTACCAGCGGGGTGGGCAACATGTTCACGAAGGCGAAGATGCGGGACGTGCAGATCCACCTGGAGTTTCTGGAGCCGAAGATGCCGGAGCAGCACGGGCAATTGCGCGGCAACAGCGGGGTCTATCTAGGCGGCGCGTATGAGCTGCAGATTCTGGATTCCTACCGGAATCCGACCTACGCCAACGGAGTGCTGGGCGCGCTGTACGCGCAGGCGCCTCCGCTAGTGAACGTAGCGCGCGCGCCGGGCAATTGGGAAAGCTACGACATAATTTATCACCCGCTCCAGTGCGACGGCGCGGGGAATGTGACGAAGAAAGGCACGGTAACGGCGCTGCTGAATGGCGTGCTGGTGCAGGACCACGTGACGATTGAGAACACCAAGGGCGGCTGCGATGCGGCGCCGCTGATGCTGCAGGACCACAGCGGATTCAAGGGCGCGCCAGTGACAACCATGCGATTCCGGAATATCTGGTACCGGCCGCTGGGGCAGTGACCGCCGGCATGTCCATCTCCCGCCGCAACCTGATTGTGGCCCCGCTGGCCCGCGCGACGGCGGCTGACCGGCCCGTGGGACGGCTGAAAATCGTGGTCGCGGGCGGTCATCCGGGAGATCCGGAATGCGGTTGCGCCGGCACCATCGCGCGCTATACGGATCTGGGGCACCAGGTTGTCCTGCTCTACATGAACCGCGGCGAAGGATTCTGTAAAGGCTCCGACCCGAGTCAATGCGGCGCGGTGCGTACTGCCGAAGCGCAGCGGGCGTGCCAGATTCTGAAGGCTCGCGCCGCGTTTGTGGGGCAGTACGACGGCCGCGCGATTGTCGATAACGCGCATTACGACGAATTC
>JBDTAT010000093.1:0-2716 GCA_039924505.1 Bryobacteraceae bacterium | reverse complement strand
CGGGGTTCGCGTGACGATCGTGAGCCGACGCCGCACCGCATCCCAGTTGAGCACTCCCAGCCACGGCGAAGCTTCCTCGGGCACGGTTCCCGGCTCGCCTTCGGGCACGGCAACAATCGTGGCGTCCGGATGCACCAGACGCAGCGCGCCGGCGACACCCCAAGGGTAGATGTCGTCCGGCTGTCCGTTATAGATAAAGGTGGCGACGCGCGGGTAGCGGCGGGCGTGAGCCGCGAGCGCCGCAACGTAAGCGCGATTTTCGTCCGCGGCGGCGAGCCTGGCGCGGCGGTCGTGGCGCAGCCACGCGTAGTTGTAGGGAATCCACAAGGCAAATAACGGCACCACCACTGCCCAAGCGAAAAAAGTGCGGCTGGCGCCATCCGGCACGAGCACCGCTGGCTTACGCGCACGGCTCAGAAAGTGCCCCATTCGCAACGAACGCATAGACGGGATTCGCGCCGCGACGGCGCCCAGCGCGAGCGCGGCGCCAATTAGCGGGACACAAAGGTACGCGCCGAAGAGGCGTCCGGGAAGAAACAGCATGGGCGCGAGAAACGCTAGGAATGCCGTCACGCCGAAGCGTACTACGCGGTCGCGAACCAGAAACGGCAGCGGCAGAATGGCGAGGCCCGCGTACGGAATTAAAAACAGCTTCGAAAAATAAAATTTGACGCACGTCCAAATGGCTTCGGGCGAGAAGCGCAGCGTGTAGTCGTTGTCGTGGCTCCGGTTTACCAAAAGCGCGCTGACCCCGAAGAACAGCGACACCGGAACAAACGGAATGAGGCGCTTCCACCGGCGGGCTCCGAACCACCATTCCCACGCGGCCAGAACCACCGGCAGCAGAATCGCCACCTCTTTCGATTTATACGCCAGCCAGAAGCAGACGAAGCTCAGCACGATCCGCTGGTTCGCAAACGCGAGCAAGCTGAGCAGGCAGAAAAACCCGCACAGCAGATCGAAAACATACATCGGCTTCCAGTACACGTCGAAGACCGCCATGTGAAAGCCGAAGAACAGCGCGGCGGCGAACGCGGCCGGTATGGACAGCCCGAGCTTGCGCGCCAGCAGCCACAGCAGCACGATGTTCAGCAGATGCAGCGCCTGAATCACCGCCACGTAAGGCGGGAATCGCAGGCCGGCGGCGCGCACCATCAGGAAATAAAACAGATGGCCGGCGGGGCGGAAATTGTGCGCGTAAAATTTAGGCAGCAGCAGACCGCGAACGAAGTCGCCGGCGTCGGAATCGTGAGTCCAGGCGAGAGTGTCCAGATCGTCGCCGGAAAAATAACCCCTATAGGCGCCCCGGTTGGCTATGAGAAACAGAATCGCCAATGCCAGAAAGACGACGGCCAGCCATCGCCGGTCGTGAGCGAAGCTCATCGCGGAATCGGCTCCCCGGTCGCGCGTAGAAAATCGAAGTCGCAGCCGAGGTCGGCCTGTAGGACATGGTCGAGGAAGAGCTTGCCGTATCCGCGGTCGTAGTGGGGCGCAGGCTGGGTGAACCGGGACAGGCGGCGCGCAATTTCGTCCGGCGGCAAAATCAAATCCACGCGGCGCTGCGCGACGTCCAGCATAATTTCATCGCCGGTTTCGACGATGGCGAGCGGGCCGCCCGCGGCCGATTCAGGCGCGACGTGCAGAACGATGGTCCCAAAGCTGGTGCCGCTCATACGGGCGTCCGAGATGCGGACGATATCGTCGACGCCCTGTTCCAGCAGCTTTTGCGGCATCGGGATGTGTCCCCACTCGGGCATGCCGGGCCCGCCCTTGGGACCCGAGTTCTTCAGCACCAGAACAGAATCGGCATCCACCGGCAGATCGCCGCGGTCGATTTCCGCCAACATCTGTTGATAATTATCGAAAACGTAGGCGCGTCCACGATGTTTCAGCAATCGCGGGGACGCCGCGCTCTGTTTCAGCACCGCCCCATCGGGCGCCAGGTTGCCTCCCAGAATCGCGATCCCCCCTTCCGGATGAAGCGGTGTTTCGAGCGGACGAATCACTTCACGATTAAAACATTCCGCGCCGGCGACGTTCTGGGCGATCGACTGTCCGGTTACGGTGAGGCAGTCCCCGTGGAGCAGCGGCGCGATCTCCCGCATCACCGCCGGAACGCCGCCCGCCTGGAAAAGATCCTCCATCAAAAATTCGCCCGACGGTTTCACGTTCACCAGATGCGGCACGCGGCGCGCGATGCGGTCGAAGCCGGCGAGCGGAAGAGCGATGCCCAGGCGTCCGGCAATGGCAACCAGATGTATTACCGCGTTGGTGGAGCCGCCCAGGGCCATCAAAACCGCCATCGCATTTTCAAAGGCCGCGCGCGTCAGGATTTGCGACGGCCGCACATCTTCCTTCACCAGATCGACGATGCGCCGCCCGCTTAGCTCCGCCATCGCCATCCGCCGCGAATCGGGCGCCGGAATGTTGGCACAGCCGGTTAGCGTCATGCCCAGCGCTTCGGCCAGGCTGGTCATGGTGGACGCCGTGCCCATCACCGTGCAATGTCCTGCGCTGCGCGCGATGCCGCCCTCGATTTCACATAATTGCTCGTCGCCGATCTGGCCGGTGCGATAAAGATCGAACAGCTTGCGGCCATCCGTGCCGGCCCCGAGTTTGCGGTCCCGCCATAGGCCGGAGAGCATCGGCCCACCCGGCACCATGATGGCCGGCACATCGGCGCTCGCCGCGCCCATCAATTGCGCCGGAGTGGTTT
>JBDTAT010000092.1:0-5206 GCA_039924505.1 Bryobacteraceae bacterium | reverse complement strand
AAGGAGTAGCCCGTGGGCACCACCAGGCCCACCACCGGCTGGGCACAGCCCATGCCCTCCAGCTTCTCCATGAGGCCCGGCAGGCCGGCTTCCGACGAGGACGTGCCCAGCACAATCAGCAGCTCGGCCTTGATGTAGCGCAGAAACAACCACATGCCAATGCCGCAATAGCGCAGAATGGCCCCTAGGATGAGAAAAATGAACAGGCCCATAGTCAGGTACACCGTCACCATCAGCTTGCCTAGCGGCAGCAAAGTGGCGATGCCGTACTTGCCAATGGTGAACGCCATGCCCCCAAAGGCCCCGATGGGGGCCAGCAGCATCACGAGGTGCAGCCCCCGGAACACGTACTTCGAGCACGCTTTCAGGAAGTGAATGACGGGTTTACGGCCGGCGTATTTGCTGAGCACGATGCCTCCCACAATGGCCACGATGAGCACCTGCAAAGTCAGGTTATCGGCCAGGAAATGCCCCCACGAAAATTCCGTGGCCCGTTTCGTGAATTCGCCCACCTTGCCGGTGTCGAGCTTGCCGGTGTTTACGCCCGCGCCCGGCCGCACCAGCGCCGCCACGCCCACCCCACTGAGCAGGGCCAACGTGGTCACGATTTCAAAGTACAGCAGCGCCTTGCCCCCAATGCGTCCCACTTTCTTCAAATCGCCCATCGTGCTGATGCCCAGCGTAATGGTGAGGAAGATGATGGGGTTGATGAACAGCTTCACCACGTCGATGAAGCGCTTGCCCAGCGGCTCCATCTGCACGGCCGTAGCGGGCGCAAAGTGGCCCAGCAGCGCACCCGCCACAATGGCCAGTAGTACCCAAAGCGTGAGGTTGCGGGTGACTTTTTTGAAGGTCATGGGTTAGGAAGAACAGGGCAAAAAGAAATTGCAAGAACGTCATGTCGAGCGAAGCCGAGACATCTCGCGCGCCGCCACCTAATCCTTTTAGCACAACGATTGGTTTAGTGAACGCACGCGAGATGCTTCGGCTGCGCTCAGCATGACGTGCTAACTGCTCTATCCAAACTGCCGCTATGCAACCCGCCATCCTGCTCCCCGCCGCCAGCTACGAATTCGCCACCATTCAGAAGGTGAGCGGCAACGGCCCGCCCGTGCCCGCCTCCGACCAGCTCGCTGCCGAGGAGCCGCTCGAAATCCGCGTGGGCTACGAAATGGAGGGCCAGCGCCAGCACCGCACCCTGTCGGTGACCATGCGCACGCCGGGCCACGACGAGGAGCTGGCCGCCGGCTTCCTGCTCACCGAAGGCCTCATCCAGGCTCCCGCCGACCTGCTCGGCATTATCCCCTGCCCCGACGTGCAAAAGGCCGAAGAAGCCGGCAATGTGGTACGCGCCGAACTGGCCGCGCACGTCAAAGTCGATTTTAAGGCCATGGAGCGGCATTTTTATACCAGCTCCAGTTGCGGCGTGTGCGGCAAGACTTCCATCGCGGCCGTGCGCGCGGCCGGCTGCATGACGTTGCCGCCGGACGCCGCATCGATTGACGCCGCCGTGCTCCACACGCTGCCCGCCCGCCTGCTTGAAGCACAGGACGTCTTCGCCCGCACCGGCGGCTTGCATGCCGCTGCGCTGTTCAACACGGCCGGCGAGTTGCTCGCTTTGCGCGAAGACGTCGGCCGCCATAACGCGGTCGATAAAATCGTTGGCTCGCGATTTCTTAGCGGCACACTTCCGGCGAGCGAATCGATTCTGCTGGTGAGCGGCCGTGTGAGTTTCGAGTTGGTGCAAAAAGCCTGCATGGCGGGCGTTCCGATGCTGGCGGCGGTGGGCGCGCCCTCCAGCCTCGCCATCTCGCTTGCGGCCAGCCTGGGGATGACGTTGGCCGGATTCGTGCGCGACGGCCGCTTCAACATCTATACGTTTCCGGCGCGCATCCGGCGATAGCATGTGTTAAGAAGGAATCAGCCATGAAACTACGTATCTGGCGAAATGCGCTGCGCTTGCGTCTGTCGCAGTCCGAAGTCGCGAGCCTGGCCGCGGGATCCCGGATCGACGAATCCATCGAATTTCCCTCCGGCGGCGCGCTGCGCTACTCCATTTTGCCCATGGAGCAAGGCGCGCTTACCACTCGCTATTCCAGCGATCGCATTGAAGTCTTCGTTCCGCGGGAGTCCGCCCGAGCGTGGGCGGATTCCAACGACGTCGGCCTCTATGCCGATGGCGCGCTACAGATCGCCGTCGAAAAAGACTTCCGCTGCGTCGCGGGGCCAGCGTCGGAAAACGCTTCCGACGCCTACCCGAACCCGTCGAAATCCTGCTGAAAGGCGCTCCCATGAGTTTCTCCGATTGGCCCGTCATAAAACAGATTCAGAATGCCGACCCCTGGGGTTTGGGTGACAATGCGCTCTCCGGCGCCAGCCGCGCGCTCGCGCCGCGCACCCGCTCGGCCGATCGCGTCGTGCGCTCCGTCTGTCCCTACTGCGCGGTCGGATGCGGACAGCTCGTCTACGTCAAGGACGAAAAGATCATCGACATTGAGGGCGATCCCGATTCGCCCATCTCCGGCGGCTGCCTCTGCCCGAAGGGCGCCGCGACATTTCAACTGGTCACTGGCGATCACCGCAACCGCCGCGCGTTGTACCGACGGCCTTACGGTACCGCGTGGGAAGAGATCCCGCTCGAAGACGCAATGGATCGTGTCGCGCAGCGCGTGAAGCAAACTCGCGACGAAACCTGGGATCCGGAAACGCGGCGCACCATGGCCATTGCGCATCTGGGCGGCGCCACGCTCGACAATGAAGAGAACTATCTCATCAAGAAACTCTTCACCGCTCTCGGTGTCGTTCAAGTCGAAAATCAGGCCCGTATTTGACATTCCGCAACGGTCCCCGGTCTGGGGATCACATTCGGCCGCGGCGGCGCCACCACGTTCCAGCAGGATCTGCAGAACGCCGATTGCATCGTCATTGAAGGATCGAATATGGCCGAGTGCCATCCGGTCGGCTTCCGCTTTGTCATGCAGGCGAAGCTGCGCGGCGCCACCATTATCCATGTCGATCCGCGATTCACCCGCACCAGCGCCGTCGCCGACATTCATGCGCCTATCCGCGCCGGCTCGGATATCGTCTTTCTCGGAGGACTGATCCGCTACACGATCGAAAACGATCTCTATTTTCGCGAATATGTAGTAAATTACACGAACGCCGCGAGTATTGTCGACGACGCCTACCGCGACACGGAGGATCTAGATGGGCTATTCAGCGGCTGGGACGAGGAGCGCCGGCAGTACGACAAAAGCTCGTGGAAACTCAATGGCCGGCGCGACCTGACGCTAGCCGACCCGCGCTCGGTCTTCCAGATTTTGCGCCGCCACTTTGCCCGTTACACGCCGGAACAAGTGGAGGAAGTCTGCGGCATTCCCCGCGCACTGTTCCATCGCATCGCCCGCGCGATCACGGAAAACTCCGGCCGCGAGCGCACCACGGCTTTCTGCTATTCGGTGGGCTGGACGCAGCACACCGTGGGCGCGCAATACATCCGCACGGCCGCGATTCTGCAACTTCTGCTCGGGAATATGGGACGGCCGGGCGGCGGCATTCTGGCTCTGCGCGGCCACGCCTCCATCCAGGGATCGACCGACATCCCCACGCTCTACGATCTGTTGCCGGGATATTTGCCGACGCCGCGGGCTGGGATGGATACCAGCTTCGAGGCCTACTTGTCGCGCAACCAGCTAGCCACCGGGTGGTGGAGCGAATTTTCGAAATATGCGGTGTCTCTATTGAAAGCCTGGTTTGGCGAGGCGGCGCGCGCCGAAAACGGCTGGCATTTCGACTGGCTGCCGCTGGTCACCGGCGACCACTCGCACATGTCCACCGTCTGCGATATGGCCGACGGCAAAGTACGCGGCTACTTCGTCATGGGCGAGAATCCGGTGGTCGGTTCACCGCACGGTGGCCTGCAGCGTAAAGGTCTTGAGAAACTTGAATGGCTGGTGGTCCGCGATTTTGTCCAGATAGAAACCGCCGAATTCTGGAAGGAATCGCCCGAGTCTATTGGAACCGAAGTATTTTTCTTTCCGGCGGCTGCGCATACTGAAAAGAGCGGGACGTTCACCAACACGCAGCGCCTGCTCCAATGGCACCACACCGCGGTTCAGCCGCAAGGCGATTGCCGCAGCGAGCTGCACTTTGTCTGGCATCTCGGCCGCCGCTTGAAACAGTTGTATGAATCCTCGACCGGCTCCCGCGATCTGCCGCTTCGCCATCTCACCTGGAACTATCCGGTCCGCGGCCCGCGCGAAGAGCCGGACGCCGAGGCGGTATTGAAGGAGATTAACGGCTACTCCATCGCGGACGGGCGCGTGCTGGATAAATTCACCGATTTGACCGATGACGGCTCGACCGCCTGCGGCTGCTGGATCTATACCGGTTGTTATGCGGGCGGCGTTAATCAAACTGCGCGCCGCAAACCGGCCTCCGGGCAAAACTGGGTGGCGAGCGAGTGGGGATGGGCGTGGCCGGCCAACCGCCGCTTGCTGTACAATCGCGCATCGGCCGATCCGGGCGGCGTACCATGGTCGGAGCGCAAAAAATATGTCTGGTGGAACGAAGACAAGCAAATGTGGGAAGGCTTTGACACGCCCGATTTTCTATTCACGCGTCCGCCCTCCTATCGGCCGCCAATGGGAGCGCGCGGGCTGGACGCCATCGCCGGGGACGACCCCTTTATCATGAAGCCCGATGGCAAGGGCTGGCTGTTCGCGCCCACCGGATTAGAGGACGGCCCGTTGCCCACGCACTACGAGCCGTTCGAAGGCGTCCTCCCGAACGCGCTCTCTGCGCGCCAATCGAACCCCGCCCGCAAGGAATGGGACCGCGCCGACAATCCGTATCACAAGCCGTTCGCCGATGCGCGCTTTCCCTACGTCGTCACCACCTACCGGCTGACGGAGCATCACACCGCCGGCGGCATGAGCCGCTGGCTCTCCTGGCTGGCCGAGCTGCAGCCGGAAATGTTCTGCGAAGTGTCGCCCGAACTGGCAGCGGAACGCGCGCTGGCGCATGGCGGTTGGGCCACCATCCGCACGGCTCGCGCGGAAATTGAGGCTCGCGTGCTGGTGACGCGCCGCCTGCGTCCCCTGCGAATGAAAGGCCGAACCGTTCACCAGATCGGTTTGCCTTATCACTGGGCGGCCAAAGGGCTGGTCCGCGGCGATTCCGCCAACGACCTTATCTCGTTCGTCGC
>JBDTAT010000091.1:0-2651 GCA_039924505.1 Bryobacteraceae bacterium | reverse complement strand
ACGTTCGGCGTCCGCAGAAAGCGATTCCGCAGCGCGTGAAGATACAGCGGATCGCTTTCGGTGGCGACGTAGCGCAGGCGCCGCCCCATCAACCGTCCGGCGAGATTCCCAATGCCGGCGCGGATTTCGAATACGGTGTTGCCGGCATACGGGCGCAGCACGTGCGCCATCCAACTCAAATACTGCGGCGTGCCGTTCAGGTTGTTGAGGAACGCGCGGCCGTATGGCTCCACGTACAGATCGTCGATCAACCAGAAATGCAGAATCACGCCGAGCGCCTTCACGCCGTCTTTCCAGCCGATTTTCTTGCCTTCTTCGTACGTGCGGCCGTGGTAGCTGATAGGCACCTCGTAGATGCGCAGCTTGCGCTTGGCGCACTTCATGGTGATTTCCGGCTCAATGCCGAAGCGATCCGAGCGGATGGGAATGCTCTTCAGCAGATCGGTGCGAAAGGCCTTGTAGCAGGTCTCCATATCGGTGAGATTCAGATTGCAGAACATGTTGGAGATCAGCGTCAGGCCTTTGTTGATCATCGAGTGCCAGAACGGCAGGATGCGCGTGCGGTCCCCGGCCAGATAGCGCGACCCGAACACGGCGTCGGCCTGGCCATCCACCAGCGGTCCAACCAGCCTCGGATATTCGTTCGGATCGTACTCCAGGTCCGCGTCCTGGATGAGCGAGAAATCGCCCGCCGCGTGTTGAATGGCGGTGCGGACGGCCGCGCCCTTGCCCTGATTCTTCGCGTGGCGGATAAGATGAATCCGCGGTTCCGATGCGGCGGCCCGTTCGAGAATCGCCGAGGTTCCGTCGGTAGAGCAATCGTCAACCACAATCAGCTCCCGGTCCAGGTTTTCGGGCAACTGCGCGGCCAGCACCTGCGCGAGACTGCGCTCCACCACGGACCGCTCATTGTAGACGGGCATCAGAATGGAGAGGAGCATCCGCTTCCACTCAGTATAATGGTTCGAGTCATTACTCCCTTTTTGAGGATGGAGGTTTGCACCATGGAGAATTCCACTCGACGGACGTTCCTGGCGTCGTCCACAGGTTTGTTGCTCGCGCGGCCGGAGCTGGTCCGCGGCTCGCAGGCGAATTCCGCGCTCTCGGTCGGGTTGATTGGCTGCGGGCGGCGCGGCACCGCGATCGGCGGCTACTTTGTGCGCAACGAGTTCTGCAAGATGGGCGCCGTTTGCGACATTTACGACGATCAACTGGCCGCGGCGGGCAAGAAATTCGCCGGCGCGCGCGCCTTCAAGAATTATCACGACCTGCTGGCGAGCGACGTGGACGCGGTTTACATCGCGGTTCCGGTATGGCTGCATCCGGTGGTCTTTGAGGCCGCGGTTGCTGCGCGCAAGCACATCTTCATGGAAAAACCGGCGGGCGCGGACGTGGCCGGATGCAAGCGCGTGCTCGAAGCCGCCCGGAAGGCCGACAAGACCAAGCGCATCAGCGTCGACTTTCAGCAGCGCTACGGCAAAGACTATCGTAAGGCGTACGACATCGTGAAATCGGGCGAGCTGGGGCCCATCAAAATGGTGCGCGCGTCGTGGCTGGGCGGCGGACTGCCGGTGCGCGAAGGCTATACCGGCGAAGAAGAGAAGATGCGCAACTGGCTGTTCTATCACGAGCATTCCGGCGACATCATCGTGGAGCAGAACTGCCACAATCTGGACGTTGTGAACTGGTTTACGGGAACGCATCCGGTGCGCGTATCCGGCTATGGCGGCCGCGCGGTGCGCAAGAACATCGGAAATATTCTGGACAACCTGGGCGTGACGTTCCACTTCGCCGATGGAACCGTGTTCAGCTATTGCTCCAATCAATTTTCCACTGGCGGATTCGGCGACGTCTCCGAAACGTTTATCTGTGAGAAGGGCGCGGTGAACACGTCGCGCAAGGGCTACAAACTGTATAACAAATCCGGGCGGAACGCGGAACCGGAGTTCGTCGAGACCAATTACGACATCACCCTGGACGCGGTGAACGATTTCATTGAAGGCGCGCGCACCGGCAAACTCGAGAACGCGGCATTTACCGCGGTGGAAAGCACGCTGACCGCGATCATGGCGCGCGAGGCGATTTATACCGGCAAGGAGAAAACCTGGAAGGATGTCGAAGTCTAGCGTGGCGGGCGTGTTGCTCGAAACTAATTTGGCCGGCCTGGAGCGCCAGGCCCGCGGCAAGGTGCGCGACATTTATCGATTGCCCGATGGAGCGGCGGGCGAGCTTCTGCTGATCGTCGCGACCGATCGCATTTCGGCCTTCGATTATATTCTGGCGACCGGCATTCCGGACAAGGGCCGGGTATTGACGCAGATGACTCTGTTCTGGCTGGAGTTTCTGCGCGGCGTGGTTCCCAACCATCTGGTGACGGCCGATGTAGACGAGTATCCGGCGCTGCTGAAACCGTATCGGAGCCAGTTGGAAGGCCGCTCCATGCTGGTGCGGCGGGCGCGGATGGTGGACGCCGAGTGCGTGGCGCGCGGCTATCTTTCCGGCTCCGGCTGGAAAGAGTACTCGCGCTTGGGAAGCGTATGCGGAATTCCGCTCCCCGCCGGGTTGCGCGAAAGCGACCGTCTGCCGCACCCCATCTTCACTCCCGCAACCAAGGCGCAGAGCGGACATGACGAGAACATCGCGATGGAGCA
>JBDTAT010000090.1:0-3329 GCA_039924505.1 Bryobacteraceae bacterium | reverse complement strand
CACCTGCCGCCAGAAAAAACTCGTGAGGTCCTTCTCCGATGAGTTCGTAAGCATTCCGGTGGCGATCAGAATCTCGGGCGCGCCGTCATTATCGAAATCGATTCCGTCCGCGCTCCACGCCCATCGGCCCATTTGGACCCCTTCGACCGAATCCGTCTCCTCGAAGGTTCCATCGCCGCGATTGCGAAACAGCGAGTTTCCCTTGGCATGACGCCGGTACGCGTCGTTTGCCGCAAGATTGGGCGAAAAATCCTTTTCACGCGTCACCCGCTGGCCCGCATCGGTCCACATGTTCGAGACGTAAAGGTCGGGCCGCCCGTCGCCGTCGTAATCGAACCAAGCCGCGCTCATTCCCGGGCCGGTGTCCTTCACGCCGGCTGCGTCCGCGATATCCCGGAATTTTCCGCGATCGTTTTTGTAAAGACTCTTCCTCCCGAAATCGTTGGCGACGTATAAATCCGGCCAGCCGTCTCCGTCGTAATCGCACCAGGCCGCCGCGAAACTGAAGTGGTGGTTGTCCGCGTTAAGACCGGCTTCCGCGGTCGCATCCCGAAAAACCCCGTCTCCTTCGTTGTGAAACAAAAAACTGGGCGGCCCATTCCGCGCATCGTAATAGGGAACCGGATACTGATATTGATCTTCACTCTGGAAATAGACGTAACAGCACAGATAGAGATCCACGCGGCCATCGCGGTCGTAGTCCGCGGCCGCCATTCCAGTGAATGTCCCCTGGGGCGCGGAAGAGAAACGGAACGCATCCGCCTTCAGACGAAACGTGCCGTCGCCTTGATTGAGAAATAGCAAAGGCCCCGATCCGCGGAGGACGATCAGGTCCTGTCTGCCGGTATTGCGGAAATCGACGAACAGAGCGGAGGCTGTGGCGTCCAGCACGCCGACTCCGGCCGGCTCCGTAATATCCGTAAACCTGCCGCGCCCGTCGTTCTTGAAGAGCCGGTTCGGTAAGCCGCCCGGCTGGCACACGTAAATCTCGTCCCATCCGTCGCCGTCGATATCCCCCACGGCGATGCCGTTATTCCCGTAGACGTCAATCCCGCACGCGGAATCCAACCGGGCGCGCCAGTACGGCACGCCCCGCCGCAGTTGCTGTTCGAAAGCGCTCGACCCTGCTAATGAATAGGAAGTAATATCTTGAAACAGCGGACGCGACGTCACGACCGTTTCCTCGACCGGCGCGAAATGCGTCAAACGCCCGCCGCTCCATTTCTGCTTCCACACGCCGACCCGATAGTGTGCGCCGCGCCCCAAGTCGCTGGCGACTTCATACCGGATCGCGTCCTCCGGCAAAACAAAGAAACGCGCGGCGCGAATGTTGCCAAGCGAGCGAAGCCATGCCGCCAAGCCGGTTTCAAATTGCGTATCGGCTTGGTTGTATTCGGCCTGTTGAACGCCTTCGGCAACCTGCGTGTAACGCACCGGAAATGGCGAAATCCCTTGAAATTCCGGCGCCAGCGGCAGCTTGCCGGTGGCCGGCAAACGCTTCAAATGAGCCGCTATTTCGAATGCTTCCTTCTCTCCGGAAAATTCGTCATGGCCCGGTTCGATAAAGCGATACAAAGGTTCGTAGGGAAGTTGTTTGCGGAACTTCACCGGGAACGGCGCGGAGCGCGCCATCGCCGGCCGGAAATATGCCGCACCGGCCAGCGCGCCGAGGAAGCGACGCCGGTTCACAGTCCCATCCACTCCCGGCAAACCGCCGATATACGGTCCGGCTTCACGGGGCCGCGCTCGGCAAACAACGGAAAATCGGGCGGCGCAATCGCCAGCATTTCATCCATCCCGGTTCCAACAAACAAATACGCGGTGTTACGCCGGTACTCCACGTATTTCTCGAACTCCTGCCATACGTATTGATAGAAAATTTCGAGATCCACATACGTGCCGAGCATATCGCCCTGCGTCGCAATCGGCGTCGACGCATCCTGGTCGGCGTAAATCAAAAGACTGCTAAACGGCTTCAGCTTATTGCGAATGCCGAAGGAGATAAACGCGACCGACGGGCGCGCCCGGCGCACCGCCTGCACCGTGGCCCACTCAACGAACGTATTGTTCACCAGTAGCGTTCCGTTACCTGTCAGCAACACCGCGCGCGCGAACTCGGCTAACGCCGGATCGTGGGCCAGCTCGCTCTCTTCGGCGCGAATCTTCAGCTCCTTCAGGCGTGCGCCAAGCTGGCGCGGACCCCGGATATTTTCGGTCTCGACCAGCCGCTCGACCTCCGACATCAGCCGTGTGCGATAGGGCTTCAACGCGTCGTAGTTCAAATACACCTCGGTGTTCAGATGCACCTCTGTGTTCAGATGCACCTCTGCGCTGGCGTCGCCCATTCCAGGTCCGCGGGCTTCGATCCTCCAGGTGTCATACGGCGTGGGGGTGGCGAAGTCGAAGTGTAACGCGCCATCCGCGACGGGCACGCGTTTCCCGTGCTGCGCGATCCGCAACCACATGCGATCCGGGCCGGCCGGAAGCTCCTCGGGGGCAGTCACTACTACCAGCCGCGAGTGGCCGGAGCGCGCGACTTCCTCATCCAGCAGCGGGTCCAGCCTTCCAAAAATATCCGAGATGGCCTTCCGCCACTCCGCGTAATGCGGCGACCGGTTCAGAAAGTCCACCTGATCGAGGGTGAACTGACGCTTCGGCCAGACTTTTTCGTTGACCCCCATCCTGGCTTCGGCGGCGCGCAGCGGCGCGAACATCGCCTCCACCGTTCTGGGGTCGGAGCGGTCGAGTAATCCAAACAAACGCTCGAAGTAACTCCGCTCGGCGGGAAATAAAAGATCCCAATCCTTGATTCGATCGTAGAAGAACGTCGAGAAGGTCGGCGGCAGCCGGTCGAAGGCGCCTTTGTCGATCAATCCCTGGAGGAGCGGGGAAACTTTGGGACTGCCCGGCATCAGCCCACGATCTCCTTCAGCGGCTTGCCTGAAATTCCGCTCATCTTCATTCCCAGCAGTTCGGCCGCGGCCGCGGTCACATCGACGTGTTCGACCGGCCGCTCGGTTTCGCCTACGCCCGCGCCCATCGCGAGCAGCCAAACCTGCCGGCATGCCGGATCGCCACTGCGATGATTCAGGAACCCATTCGCCGCGTTTTGATCGCCATCCCGCCCCAGCTCCGGCAGAACCAGCAGCGTGGTCCGGTCCTTGTAGTGGGGATTGCTCTGGATCTCATCCCACAGCATTCCCGTGAGCCGGTCCGTGCGCGCGATCGCCTGCAGGTATAGCGAATACGATCCCCAGTGGGCAACGTCCATATCCCAGAAATTCACCAGCATCAGGCGGGGCGCGAACTCGCGCATGACTTCGCGGGTA
>JBDTAT010000089.1:0-11021 GCA_039924505.1 Bryobacteraceae bacterium | reverse complement strand
GAGTTCTCAAGGCTCACTCGATCTGAGATGCGATGCTTTAAGAGGCTGCTGACTTGGGCCTTGGAAAACACCGGAACTGACCTGAGGCAGATACCCGCGCGGATGTGCTCGATTCGTACTGGTACAGGCTTTGTGGTAATCCCCGTCCACAAAGGGGCCTTCGAGAGGAGATTGAACGCATTGAACAACTTTGCAGTGGCGGCTAAGTACGATTTTCGTCTTGAACGTCAAATCGGTGTGTCTGTGGCGCGGGATGGAGCGGAAATTGAACTCGACTGGCTTTACATCGAGTATCCTTGGCAGCACGACCATGTGATTGAAGAAGCGCTTGCAAGCAGCTACCCGTTCCGTACAAAGCCTACGCCTCGGGCTGAATTTCGTTACCCTAAATCGCATCACTGCTGTCCGGCTAAACTTTTTTGAAAACGAGCAAGCGAATTTGAATCAGCAGGTTGGGGATAAGTTTAGATTTTTCGATTTGAAATTTTCCTAGGATCCTGATGTGCGGTTCCGTACGGTTCCGAGCTTGGGGCGCATCAGCGAAGATTAGGGGGTGAACTCTGGCCGCACCGTATTCGCTCAACTCATGGACCACTCGCCCTCGTACGAGTTTCAAAAGTGCGTGGAACGCTATCGAGGCGACGCTCGACTTAGAGGCTTCTCTTGCCTGGATCAGTATCTGGCGATGGCTTTCGCCCAGTTGACTTACCGGGAGAGTCTGCGAGATATCGAGGCATGCCTGGGCTCCGTCAGCGGCAAACTGTACCACATGGGATTTCGAGGGCGGGTAGCGCGCACCAATCTGGCCGACGCGAACGAGGCCCACGACTGGCGCATTTACGCCGACTTCGCTCAGATACTCATTGCCATCGCGCGACCGATGTATGTGCACGATCCGATCGGCGTCGACCTGGACGCTACTGTGTATGCGTTGGATTCCACCACCATCGATCTGTGCCTTTCGCTGTTTCCGTGGGCGCGATTCCGCCAGCACAAAGGCGCCATCAAACTGCACACGCTGCTGGACCTGCATGGCAATATCCCAACGTTTATTGGCATTACAGACGGCAAAACGTCGGACGTCACGATGCTCGACAAGATCACTCCCGAGGCCGGTGCGTTCTACGTGATGGATCGCGGCTACATCGATTTTGAGCGATTGTACGTGTTGACCCTTAGCGCGGCCTTTTTCGTTGTCCGCACAAAGAAGAACGTCCTGCTGCAACGGCGCTACTCGCACGAAGTGGACCAGAGCACTGGCGTGCGCTCCGATCACCCAGTGATTTTGACGGCCATCAAGTCCGTCAAAGTCTATCCGGACACCCTGCGCCGCGTCACGTACGTCGACCCAGAAACGCTAAAGCGATTCCGATTTCTTACCAACAATTTCGTCTTACCTGCACTTACAATCGCCGGGCTCTACAAGTCGCGCTGGCAGGTGGAACTCTTCTTCAAGTGGATCAAACAGCATCTGCGGATCAAGGCATTTTACGGGACCAGCGACAATGCGGTGAAAACTCAGATCTGGATCGCCGTGTCCGTTTACGTGCTCGTCGCCATCGTCCGCAAGCGCTCGGCCTGGAAGCCAGCCTTTACCAGATTCTACAGATTTTGAGCGTTACGCTTTTCGAGAAAACGCCCATTTTGCAGGCGTTTCAGGACGGATTCCCCCAAGAAGCGCCTATTCAAGACGATAAACAGTTGATTCTATTTTAGTTATAGCCGGACAGCAGTGAAATAATATGACATTGAATCCGCCCGACCGGGAATGGAAGAAAGGCAGCGCGGAGCTTCTCGTGCTGTCGTGGCTCGAGGATCAGCCCCGCCACGGATACGACATTTCAAAGTCGATTCAGATTCAGTCTGGCGGGGCCTTGCGATTTCACGTTACTTCGCTCTATCTATCTCAGCCCTGTGGTTGAGCGCCCACCCGGTCGGCGGCCGCGTCGAAAGCTCGGCAACGATATTCTTCGGCTGTTTTTTCCTGTTTTCGCTCGGTAAAGCATGGTGGCACATTCGCAACCGCCGCGTGGAACTCCATCGGGAATGGGTCACGCGCATGGTTTCTATTGCGTTGGGCGTCGCGGCCACGCGCCCAATCATCGGGGTCCTCTTTGCCACCAGCCGGCTGACCGGACTCACACCCCAGCAATTTTTTGGGCCGGCCATGTGGCTCGGATTTATTTCAACTTATCTCGCCGGCGAGGCTTGGATAAGTTACACCCGCTCGCGGTCCGCGCAAATTCGTTACGAGGCGATCCCGGAGATCCACTCGCCCGCCGGATTCATTTAGGGAAGCGCCTTACCGCAGAAAATCCGCCAGCGCGTCCGCGTCCACGTTTCCGCCCGATAGCACCACACCCACTTTGCCGAGCCGTTCCGGCAGCTTCCCGAACAACACCGCGGCCGCCGCCACCGCGCCGCTCGGTTCCACCAAAATCTTCATCCGCGTCAGCAGAAACTTCATCGTCTCCACAATTTCAGACTCGCTGACCAAGGCCACTTCGTCTACCAGCCGCTGCATAATCGCGAACGTCACTACTCCCGGCTTCACCGTCCGCAGCCCGTCGGCAATCGTCTCCGGCGGTGGAATCTCCACCGGATAGCCGGCCTGCAGCGAAAGGAACGCGTCGTTGGCGATCTCCGGCTCCACGCCGAAAATGCGAATCGCGGGCCGAAGCTGCCGTGCTGCAACCGCGCACCCGGAAATCAGTCCCCCACCGCCGATTGGCGTCACCAGCGCATCCAGTTCCGGGACCTCCGCCAACAACTCCAGCGCGGCCGTCCCCTGCCCGGCGACAATCCAGGGATGGTCGAACGGCGGCACTACGGTCGCCCCGCTCTCTTCCGCAATGCCGCGCGCAATCGCCTCGCGGCTCTCCGTGAAGCGGTTGTGCGTCACAATGCGCGCGCCCGCATCCTGCGTCGCCTCCATCTTCGAGCGCGGCGCATCTTCGGGCATCACGATGGTCGCCCGAGCCCCCACTTCCCGCGCCGCCACCGCCACCGCCTGCGCGTGATTCCCGGAGGAAAACGCCACCACCCCGCGCGGCAGATCCGCGGGCGCCATCGATAGCAGAAAATTCGCCGCGCCGCGAATCTTGAACGCCCCGCACCGCTGGAAGTTCTCGCACTTGAAAAATACCTGCGCTCCGGATCGCGCATTGAATCCGCGCGATGTCAGCACCGGCGTCCGCCGCGCGATGCCCCCGATGCGCCCCGCCGCCCCTTCAATCTCCGCGAATGTCACCGCTTCCACGCGCCCCATTTCCGGCATAAAGGATTATTCTCCCATGGCTCGCGGAGATCGCCACCCGACCTGTGAGAAACTAAAGGTAGTGCCTGAGTTTTGTACCTGCGGCGCGCAACTCCCATCCGACGCGCGATTCTGCCACAAGTGCGGCAAGCCGCAGCGCGACGAACCGCTCATCGACGCGCTCGAACCCGCGCCGCCGTCGCCGCTGGTCTCCCCGCTACCCATCGCTCTACCCGTTGCCCCGCCCGGAATCGGCTTCCAGAATGCCATCGCCGTCCGCATCGCGCTGTTCGCCGCCGTTCTCGCCTATTTATTTCTGACGCTTTCCGTCCAGGTCTCCCTCACCCAGGGCTTTCCGCTGCTGTGGCTGGCGCTCTCCGGTTCGTTCGCCGTGTACCTCTATATGCGCCGGACCGCCCAGCCGCTTTCGGTAATCGGCGGCGCCCGCCTCGGCTGGCTCACCGGCCTGTTCGCTTTCGCCATTTCGCTGGTGCTGCTGACGCTCATCGCCGTCGCGTTGGAGGAACCCGGTATCGCCGATACCTGGCGCAAGCAAATGGCCGCGCATGGCGCTTCCGCTGCCAATACCAAGGAAATGCTGGACGTTTTACGCAGCCCCGCCGGGGTGTTCGAAATCCTCTGCGGCCTGTTCGTGGTCTTCACACTGCTGCCCACCGTCGGCGGCGCCATCGCCGCGAAACTCTTCCAAAAACGCGAGCAGGAGCATCGCCCCTGACGCTCAAGATTGTGCAGCTCGGAGAACCCGTGCTGCGCCAGAAAGCCCGTCCGCTTTCGCGCGGCGAAATCCGCTCGCAGCCTGTGCAGCAGTTGATCGACTGGATGCGCGAAACCATGCGCGACGCTCCCGGCGTCGGCCTCGCCGCTCCGCAAGTGGGCCTGTCCCTCCGCATCGCCGTCATTGAAGACTCGCCCGAATCCATGCGCGGACTCTCGCCCGAGCGATTGGCCGAGCACGAGCGTTCACCCGTTCCGTTCCACGTCGTCGTCAATCCCCGCATCCGCTTAAGCGGCCCCGGCGTCGAGTTCTTCGAAGGGTGTCTCAGCATGCCCGGCTACAGCGCCCTCGTCTCCCGCTCCCGCGCCGCCCGCGTCGATTGCCTTAACCATCGCGGCGACCCCGTCTCCATTCGCGCCGCCGGATGGTACGCGCGCATCCTTCAGCACGAAATCGATCACCTCAACGGCGTTATCTATATCGACCGCATGGCCACACGTTCCCTTGCAACCACCGACAATCTCACCCGCTACTGGAAGAATCGCCCCATCGAGCAAATCCGTGCCGAATTTTCCTCCGTCAAGCCATCTCCGTCTCCGGCGTCTTCTGTCCATGGCGTTTCACAATCGCCACGCCGCAAAAAATAATCGCCATCGCCGCCGCCTCGCGCCATCCAAATCGTTCGCGGTAGACCAGCCATCCCAGAAACACAGCCACCATCGGATTGATGTACGTGTACACGCTGACCACCGCTACCGGCAGACGATCGAGAGCATACAGGAACGCGCTGTACCCCACAATTGAACCGATCGCCGCCAGGTACAGCACCGCCCACACGCTGCGCGTCTTCCACACCACCGGCGTCGCGCCGCCGCTCACTCCCCACAGCAATAGATACATCAACCCGGTTGCGAGCTGCTGCACGCCGCCGGTGACCACCGCATTGGTCGCTGTTTTGTGCCGCCGTTGCAGAATGGATCCAAGCGCCCACGCCGCGCAGCCCACCTGCAATACCAAAAACCCGCCCACTAGAAGTTGCCGGCCCGCCGCGTTCCACCCGGCCGGCGCCACCAGCAACGCCACCCCCGCCAACCCCAACAACATTCCGCCCATCGTCGGCCCGTGCAACCGTTCGCCCTGTGGAGCCAGCGACTCCACTCCCACCATCCAGAACGGCGATGTAGTGACGAACAGCGCCGCCAAGCCGCTCGGCACCCACTGCTCCGCGAACGACAGGCAGCCGTTTCCGATCCCGAGAATCAACAGGCCGGTCGCCGCGGTCCGCGCTAATTCCCACCCGCGTGGAATTCGCACTCCCGCCAGCGCCGCGCCTGCCAACAACACTCCGCCCGAAATCACAAACCGCATAGCCAGCAGCGCCACCGGTGAAAAAGCTTCCAGCGCCATGCGAATACCCAGATACGTAGTGCCCCAGGCCAGGCACACGGCAGCCAGCGCCGCGTACGCCCGAAACTGGGGATGATCGCGCAAGATTCAACACTCCTCGGAGGACACCGGCAATCCGCTCCAGGTTACACTAAGAAGTTGATCGTCACCTTCACCATTAACCCCGCCCTGGACCGCACCGTCAGCGTCGATCGTCTCGTGTTTGAGGACCGCGCCTATATCCAATCGCGCAGTGAAGACGCCGGCGGCCGCGGTATAAACGCGTCCCGCGTCATACACTCGTTCGGAGGCAAAACACTCGCGCTGTTGACCGCCGGCGGAAGTACCGGAACTAAAATTGAAAAGTTTCTCGCCAAAAGCGGCTTCCCCGCCGAGGCCATGCGCATCAAGAACGAAAGCCGCACCAACCTCACCATCTCCGACCGCCAGGGTCTCACCATCAAGCTCAACGAAATCGGCCCGCCCATCTCGGCCGACGAATTGAAGCAGCTCTATCACCTGGTCGAAGCCGTCATCGGCAAAGCGAGCTGGCTCATGATCTGCGGCAGTCTCCCGCCCAGCGTGCCCCCGCACTTTTATTGCGAGCTGATCACTCTCGCGCGCAAGCGCAACGTCAAAACCCTGCTCGACACAGACGGCGAGGCCCTCGTCCACGCCCTGGAAGCCCGCCCCAGCGTCATCACTCCCAACCACCAGGAGGCCGAGCGTCTCCTCGGCGCCGTCCTCATCACCAGGTCGCAGTTTCTCGAAGCCGTCGATCGCATTCGCGCCATGGGCGCCGAGTCCGTCATTCTGTCGCTCGGCAGCCGCGGCGCCATCGCCCGGGATGCTCACGACACCTGGGAGGCTATCCCGCCGCGTGTCGATGCGCTTTCTCCCATTGGAGCCGGCGACGCCATGGCCGCGGCTTTCGTCTGGGCCATGGACCGCAAGAAGACCTTCGCCGATGCGCTCCGCTGGGGGGTAGGCACCGGCACCGCCTCCGCCAAGCTCCCCGGTATGCAGTTCGCCAACCTCGCCCAGGCGAAGGAAATCTATAAGCGCGTCGAAGTCACCGCTCTCGGCGCCCGCTGATCGATTTACTGACGCCCGCCGCCCTTCTACTTCAACAGCGCGTCGATCCCCGCTTGCGCGATCGCCTCATCCACCTCCGACGCCGAGCCGCTTGCCGCAATCCCGCCGATGGTCTTCCCATCCACTTTTATCGGCAGCCCTCCCTGATTCGGAAACCCGTCCGGAAACGCCAGCACCGCCAGATTGCCGCCCTTCAGTTGATCCGCCGCGGCCTTCGACGGCCGGCCGTACAGCGCCGCGTACCGCGCCTTCCTCTGCGCGAACTGCACCGTCGTGATCCCGGTGTCCCCCTTTTTGCAGGAATAGCAGATTGCCGCCGTCGTCCATGACGCAGATCGTCACGTGTACATTCCGCTTCTGCGCCTCCGCTTCCGCGCCGGCCACCAGTGTCTTAACCGCCGCCAAGTTCAGGAATTTCTTCGTGGGTAAATCCGCGGCAAACGTCACCGTCAGAAAGCCAAGCAACAACGCCACAAGTTTAGACATGCGCAATATCGTAGCAGCTTGCGAACCCGGCATGGTACCGTCGTAACAGGTACCGGTAGGCATGGCCAATCTCGGCCCCGAGATTGGAACCCTATGAGGGAGTAGGGCAAAAGATGTCCTGCCGCTCGCTAATTGTTTCCATTCGCCACGCCGATATTGGGAGTGTATATGCTCGACAGGCGCTATGAACCCCGAATGCTGTGCGCGGACTTGGTCGATATCCAGTGGAAGGATAAGACCGGCCGGACCCGCCACACCGTCGCTAATCTAGAAGATATTTCTCTCTCCGGCGCTTGCGTACAGGTGGAGAAGCCTATCCCTCTGCAAACCAACCTACGCCTTACTTACCCGAAGGGGGAGCTGATTGGCCGCGTGCGCTATTGCGTCTTCCGCGAAATCGGATACTTTCTCGGAATAGAATTCGATGCCGGATGCCGCTGGACGCAACGCCAGTTTCGCCCGCAGCACATGCTGGACCCTCGGCGCCTGCTCACCCGCAGCGCCGCCCGCGCCAAGCAGTCCATTACCGGAGCCGACAGCTCGCTCCTGAACTGAACCGTCGCGAGCGCCTCGAACTTCCACGAATCCTAACCGAGCCTGGGCGCCCTCTGGGCACGTCAGGGGGCGGTTGCCGAGAGCTTCTCCGCGGCCCCGGCCTAACGGGCCGCCGCTTCAGTACTCCGCCAGCCACCGCGCCTTCTCAACCACCTTTTCGACGCTCGGCAAAAATGCCGCTTCCAGCGGTGGACTGTACGGCACCGGCGTATCCGGCGCCGCCACCCGCACCAGCGGTCCATCCAGGTACTCGAACGCCTTCTCCGCAATCCGCGCCGCGATTTCGCCGCCCACTCCGCCGGTCAGCGTGTCTTCATGGAGGACAATCGCCTTCGACGTCTTCCGCACGCTCTCAAGAATCGTTTCTTCATCCAGCGGCAGCAGCGTCCGCAGGTCGATAATCTCCACCGATAGGCCTTCTTTGTCCAATAGCGCGGCCGCTTCTTCGGCGACGTACACCATCGCCCCGTAGGTGACGATCGACAGGTCGCGGCCCTCGCGATAAACGCGCGCCTTCCCGATCGGAACCGTGTAGTCGTCCGCCGGCAGGTCTTCCTTGATGCGCCGGTACAGCGCCTTGTGCTCGAAAAACAGCACCGGATCGTTGTCCCGGATGGCCGATTTAATCAGTCCCTTGGCGTCGCGCGCCGTCGCCGGCGTCACCACTTTCAGCCCCGGCGTGCGCACGAACCACGCTTCCGGATTCTGCGAATGAAACGGCCCGCCGTGAATTCCGCCGCCCGATGGCGCCCGAATCACTATCGGCACCGCTGCGCCCCACCGGTAACGGCACTTGGCCGCGAAGTTCACAATCTGATCGTAGCCGCAGGTGATGAAGTCGGCGAACTGCATCTCCGCCACCGGCCGCAGCCCTGCCAGGCCGGCTCCGATCGCCGCGCCCACAATCGCCGATTCGGAAATGGGCGTGTCCACCACCCGCCGTTCGCCGAATTGCTCCAGCAGCCCAGCCGTCACCTTGAACGCGCCGCCGTAGACCCCGATATCTTCGCCCAGTAGAAACACGTCCGGGTCGCGCTCCATCTCCTCTCGGATTCCCTCCCGGATCGCTTCCAGATACGTTGTCGCCATCCGTTATTTCTCGTAGACGCCGTCCAGCAAAGTCGCCGGATCGGGAAACGGGCTCTGCTCGGCCCATTCGACAGCCTCATCGATCTCCCGCCGGATTCCGGCGTGCAACTCTTCGAGCGTGCCCGCCGCGGCCCATCCGCGCTCCAGCATCGTCCGCTCCAGACGCGAAATCGGATCCCGCTGTCCCCACTCGTCCCACAAGTGCGGCGGCACGTAATCGGCCGGATCGTGCGCCGAGTGCCCTGTCATCCGGAACGTCTTGCACTCCACCAGGTACGGTCCCAGTCCTGCGCGCGCATGATCGGCCGCCCGCCCCACCGCCTGGTGGACCGCCATCACGTCGTTGCCATCCACAATCTCGGCGGGAATCCCGTACCCCGGCGCCCGGTCGGCCACATCCCGGCACGCCATCTGTTTTTCAATGGGCGTCGAATACGCGTATTGATTGTTGTTGCACACCAGCACCAGCGGCGCCTTCTGCACGGCCGCCATATTGATCCCCTCGTGCCAATCCCCGCGGCTCGTCGCCCCATCGCCGAAAAACACAAACGCCGCATCGCGCGTGCCTTTGTATTTCAGCGCCATCGCCGTCCCGCACGCCACCGGAATCGACGCCGCCATCGCGCTGATAATCGCCACCAGCTTTCGATCCAGGTCGCCCATGTGCATGTTGCCGTCGCGTCCCCTGGTCAGGCCGTCAACGCGTCCCATGTATTGCGCAAACACCTGCCGCACCGGCACGCCGCGAATGAAAAATAGCGCCAGGTCGCGATGCGACGGAAACAGGAAATCGCCGGTCTCGGCCGCCAGGCCCGCGCCCACCGGAATCGCTTCCTGTCCGCGCCCCACGTATACTCCGCCGACAACTTTCCCCTGTCGATACAGCTTGCGCTCGATGCGGTCCTCCGCCTCCCGCATCAGAACCATGTAGCGGAGCGCCTTCAGCGCCAGTCCAGCGCTAAGTTCGGCCTCCGCGATAGGCGCCATTGATTTTGCTGCGGCCATGCGTCAACTCCTGAGTATAACCCCGCCCGGCCTCCGTAATCGCGGCGCCTTATCCCCGCGCCAGCCGTCGGCACTCCCGCGCAATCTCCCAGTTCTCCTGCGCATGAACCACCACCACCCGCGCCTTCCCTCCCGCCGCTGCGATGTCCCGGTCTCCTCCCCCGGCGGCATTCTTTTCCCGGTCCATCTCCACTCCCAGATATCCCAACGCCGCGCAGGCCGCTTCCCGCACCGCATCCGAGTTTTCTCCCACGCCGCCCGTGAACACCAGCGCGTCCATTCCCGCCAGGCTCGCCGCCATCGCGCCAATGCCGGCCCGCAACCGGTGTATGTAAATCTCAAACGCCAGCCGCGCGCGCGCATTCCCTTCCGCGACCGCCGCCAGCACCTGCCGCAAATCGTTCGACACTCCGGAGATTCCCTTCAGCCCCGACTCCTCGTTCAAAGTCCGGTCGAGCGCTTCCGCCGTCGCACCGCCCCTCCGCAACAAGTGCAGCAGAATCCCTGGATCCACCGATCCCGACCGGCTCCCCATCATCAATCCTTCGAGCGGCGTAAACCCCATCGTCGTGTCCACGCACACGCCGCCCCGCACCGCCGCCAGCGAGCATCCATTTCCCAAATGGCAGCAGACAATCCGCTCCGTGCCGCCCCGCATTCCCAAAATCTCCACTGCCCGCCGCGACGCATATTGATGATTGATACCGTGAAATCCGTAGCGGCGAATGCCGCGCTCCAGCCATTCGTAGGGCCCCGGATAAACGTACGCCGCCGGCGCGAGCGTCGCGTGAAACGCCGTATCGAACACGGCCGCCTGCCGCGCCCCCGGCCCCAGCAATCCCTCCATCTCTTCAATGGCCGCCAGCTCCACCGGGTTGTGTTCCGGCGCCAGTTCGGCCGCCGCCGCAATCCCGGCTTTTACTTCCGGCGTGATCCACGCGGTCGCGCGCAACCCCGGCCCGCCATGTACCACGCGATGCCCCACGAGGCGGATCTCCGTTAGCCCCGGAAGATCCCGCAGCGCCGCCGCCACGCGCCCGTGTGCGGCTCCGTCCGCCCGCGGCCATTCCGCCTGCGTGCTCCACTCCGGCGCAGCGGCAGCATCCGCCAACATGCCTTCACCCATCTCATACACGCCGCCCTTCAGACTGCTCGACCCGACATTCAGCACCAGAATTTTCATCGGTTAGTACCGCCGCCAAACCACTTCCTCAGCCTACCGCCAACCAATCGCCCCTGTGATCCTTGAGAAGCGCGCACTCGCGGAAATCCGGCGTTCCGTGCTCGCAGAAGATCCCGAGGCTGCTGCTTCAATGGGGCCGCGACCAATTGGTCGCGGAAATGAACGGGTTCATGTCGCCGACGTTGGCGACGGTCTTGCTTCAATGGGGCCGCGACCAATTGGTCGCGGAA
>JBDTAT010000088.1:0-9616 GCA_039924505.1 Bryobacteraceae bacterium | reverse complement strand
CGCGCTCGACGTATTCCACTCGCTGGGCGCGGCACAGGTCCATATCGCCGAAGGTCCAGGCCATCGCCGCGACACCTACGAACTTGCAGAGCAGGCGCGCTATCGCGGCGAGATCGCGAATTTCGACAGCCTGTTTACCGACCTGAACCGCGACGACGTCAGCCCGGTCGAAAACTTCGGGGGATTGGATCGGATCTACTTGCCGAACACCGCCCTCCGCGCCGATCTGATTGTTTCACTCGCGAAAATGAAGACCCATCACTGGGCCGGCGCCACGCTTTCGATGAAGAATCTTTTCGGGCTGGTCCCGGGATCGGTGTATGGCTGGCCAAAAAACCAGCTCCACTGGCTCGGCATTTCGCGGTCCATCGTCGAATTGAACCGGATTTTCCGCCGCACGTTCGCGATTGTCGATGGCGTGGTGGGAATGGAAGGCAACGGGCCCATTCAAGGGACGCCGAAACACGCGGGTGTCCTGGCGATGGGCGCCGACCTGGCCGCCGTTGACGCCACCTGCTGCCGGATTATGGGCATCAACCCCGACCGCGTCGAGTATTTGCAAATGGCCAACCACCTCGGCCACACGCAGCGCGATCGCATCGAACAGCGCGGCGAAACCATCGCGTCCGTCCAGACCCACTTCGCTCTCCTCGATAAATTCAGCGGTATGCGCCTCGCCTGATCTTGCAAGCTGCAAGGACTCTCCTCGTTACGAAATAACCAGACCAACCGCTTCCTTACGGTCACGGCTCGGAAGCCGAATATTTCGTAGCAGAAGCTTGGTTCAGGGCCGCGCCGGCGAGGCAACCTTTTCGGTGACACTTTTAAAATAAACATTTTCCTTTACGAATCAATCACTTAGGGAATGGCCGAAACGAACGCCTATTTTCGCCGTGCTAGTTTTGTTGGCGTGAGAGGAGATATGCGCTCGCCGTTTGAACCGGGCGATTGAGGATAGGCCGATCGAAAACAAAAAGAATAGGAATGGTAACCAAATCGTGGAGAAACCCGGAGCGAATAAGTCCGCGCAGACCGTAAAAGAACGAATGGATTTAATCGACGAATTGATCGAAACCGCGCGGCAGCGAATTAAATCCGAAGAATTCAAGGTGACGACGAGCGATCTGATCCGTTTACTGCAATTCAAACAGGAGCTGGAGGCCGAACAGCCGAAGGAGATCAAGGTGACATGGATCGAACCGTCGAAGACGGAATCCGACATTACGGAATAAGATACGAGGCGTTGCCGTCGCAGGCGAAATTTCACGCTTCGACGGCGCGGTTCAAGGGGTTTTCCGGCCCCATCGGATCCGGCAAGAGCCAGGCGCTGTGCCATGAAGCGATCCGCCTGAGCTATCTCAATCCGGGGCGGCTGGGGTTGATCGGCGCGCCGACGTTTCCGATGCTGCGGGACGCGACGCAACGGGCGATGTTGGAAATTCTCGATGCGAACCGGATTCCTTACGATTTCAACAAAGCGGAAAACTTCCTGTCGCTGAAAGAGACGGGATCGAAAATCGTGTTCCGTCCGGTGGATGAAGCGGAGCGATTGCGCGGCACGAACCTGGCGTGGTTCGGACTGGATGAGCTGACCTATACCGGGGAGGAGGCGTGGCTGCGCCTGGAGGGCCGGCTGCGGGATCCGCTGGCGAAGCGCTTGTGCGGGTTTGCCGTCTGGACTCCGAAAGGATACGACTGGGTTTACGAGCGGTTCATCGCTTCGCCGGTGGAAGGCTACGACATTATTCTCGCGAAGCCGTTCGAGAATAGCCATCTGCTCGATAAGGTGCCGGATTTTTACGAGCGGCTGAAAAAAAGTTACGGCGAGCGTTTCTTCCAACAGGAAGTGTTGGGCGAGTACCTGCATCTGCATTCCGGGCGCGTCTACAGCGCGTTCGACCGTGAGCGCCACGTCGCCGGAGTGGAACTGGACGAGCGGCTGCCATTGTTGTGGGCTCTCGATTTCAATGTGGATCCGATGTGCGCCGTGGTGGCGCAGGTGCATGGCGAAGACGTACATGTGCTGGAGGAGATTGTGCTGTCCCGGGCCAGCACGGAGGATGCGTGCGCGGAGTTTCACAACCGGTTTGGACGGCCCGCCGCAGGCCTGGTGGTCTATGCGGACGCGAGCGGTAACAACCGCCGCACGTCGGGCAACAGCGACCTCGAGATTATTCGCGAGTTTCTGATCCGGAAGGGTTACCGGGACTACTGGCTGAGGGTGCCGCGCAGCAATCCCGAGGTGCGGGACCGGGTGACGCTGATGAACTCGAGATTGAAAAATTACGACGGCGAGTCGCACCTTTTCGTGACTCCGCAGTGCCGTGAGCTGATTAAGGACTTCGAGCAAGTGTCCTTCAAGGAGAATTCGACGGTGATCGACAAGGAGCGGGACCCACGCCGGACGCACCTGTCGGATGCGCTGGGGTACTTGGTGTGGCAGGAAAACCACGGGCCGCCCCGCGGGGAGCAGCCCCAGAGATTGCTGTAGGGCGCCGCATGTGAGCGAGCGATTTTCACATTTGAACGAAAGGAGATACCGAAAACTGTGTTCGACATAAACCGAGAGCATCCCGAGTACGCCGCAAATCGATGGATGTGGAAACGCTATCGCGATCTATATATTGGCGGCGAGCATTTGAAGAATCACGCCGACCAGTATCTGGTGCGGCGCCAGAAGGAGCCGGCCGACGTGTACGCCGAACGGCTGTACCGCGTGTTCTACGAGAACTACATCGGGTCCATCGTCGACTGGTATGCGGCGACGCTGTTCCGGAGAGAGCCGGCGATCATCTTCGAAGGCGCCAATGAGGCCGGCAAAGCGTTTTTCTCCGGCTTCACCGAGGACTGCGATCTGAAGGGGACCACCCTCACCGATTTTCTCCGCCGGCAACTGGTGGAGGCGGCGGTCAGCGGCGCCACTTACGTTCTGGTCGACTTCCCGCGCGCGCCGGGTCCCGCCGGAAATCGCGCGGAGGAAGACGCGCTGGGCCGTTCCCGCGCCTACCTGGTGGAGTACACGCCGGAGGACGTCATCAATTGGAGCCACGACGAGCGCGGAAATTACGAGTGGGTGGTCGTGCGGACCACATCGCTCCGGAAAGACCGGGTGGAAGACGAGCACTGGGCGCGCGAAACGCGGTGGACTTATTACGACAAGCAGAATTTCCGCGTGTACCGGAAAGTAGAATCCGGAACCGAAAAGGGCCACATCGAGTTGATCGACGAAGGCACGCATGGGCTAGCCAAGCAGAACCAGGTGCCGCTGTTCCGGCTGGAACTGAGCAAGGGCCTGTGGCTGATGAATAAAGCCGGCTTGCTGCAACTGGAGCATTTCAATAAATCGAACGCGCTGTCCTGGGCGCTGACAATGGGACTGTTCGCGATGCCGGTGGTGTATTCCGACCGGCCGTGGAACCAGATTGCCGGTGAGTCGTACTACATCCAGCTTGGGCCGGAGGACCGGTTCGGATGGACGGAGCCGGAAGGAAAAGTCTTCCAGGTCGCCGCGGACAATTTGAACCGGCTAAAGGAAGAGATCTACCGGGTGTGCTACCTGTCGCAGGCGGGCGGACCGCTATCCGGGCCCGCGGCGCAATCCGGCCTCAGCAAGCAGCGCGACTTTTCCATCACGCAAGAGGTTCTGCGCGCTTACGGCGACGCGGTAAAAGAGCTGCTGAAACGCGTGCTTCGGGCAATCGAAACCGCGCGGGAAGATGGCCTGGAAGTCAACGTGTTGGGTCTCGATGAATTCGATATCGGAGACTTCAGCTCGGAGTTGGCGGACGCGCAGGCGCTGCTGGCCTTGGGCATCGATTCGCCGACCATGAAGCAGCAGGTTTTCAAAAAACTGGCCTTGAAATTTCTCTGCGACACGCGCCAGGAAATCAAGGAGCGCATCGCGGAGGAGATCGACGCGGCCGGGTAACCGCCGGGACGCAACTGCCGGGATGCAACACCGGAAAACCTCCGGGCGAAGCGGCCGGCAGAGGACGAAAACGCGCAGCACGATGTGCGCGACTTCTTGAAAGGAGAAAGCATGGACGAAGTACAAGTGGACGTGCGGACGATCATACAAGACGCCATCCAGGAATTCGTAAAAACAGAGCGCACCAAAGCCGAGCCGGCGTATAAAGCGGAGCTGGTGGAAGAGCGGCGGCGGCGCGAGGATCTGGAACGGAGGTTGAACGAACTGGCCGAAGAGAACAAACGGAGCCGGGTGCGGGCCGACGAGGCGGAGCGCAGCTCGCTGGTCCGGGCCGAATTGCAGCGGCTCGGCGTTGCGAAAATCGACGTGGCGTTCAAAGCGGTGAAGGACGACATTTCGCGGACCGACGACGGCCGCCTGATCGCGCGGGGCGCGCAGGGAGAAGTGGGCGTGCGGGACTATCTGACGCAGTTTGTCAACGAAAATCCGGAATTTCTGCCCGCGCGGATGACCGGGGGATCTGGCGCCAGTGGCGGCCAGAAGACTCCGGCGGCGGGCGGAGGTGGCGTGGACCTGGATCGGATCAAGCCCGGCATGAGCGCCGAGGAAATGGACCGAGTGCGCCAGGAGATCTCGCGGATAGCGTCGCAAACGCTGCGGGGTATCTAAGGTCAGTGGTAAACCGGCGCGCCGGGCGATAACGAGCGGCGGCCAAATTAAATCGAGGAGATATAAATGCCAATCATTACATCGGCAAATGTAGCAAGTGCGATCGCGAAACTGGTGGCGGTAGACGCGCTGCCGGCCCTGACCGGGAATCTGGTCATGGGTAACCTGGTCAATCGGAATTACGAGCCGACACTGGCGCAGACGGGCGACACGGTTAACGTGCCGATTCCGCCGACGCTGGTGGCCAATAACATTGCCGAAGGCGGCAGCGTCCAGACGCAAAACCCCAACCTGGGCAACGCGCAGATCGTTCTGAACACGCACGTGGAGGCGACGTTCCAGATTCCGGACGTGACCAAAGTGCTGGCGGTGCCGGATCTTCTGAGGTTGTATATGCAGCCGGCCGTGGCCGCGCTGGCGGACCGGATCGAGAGCGATCTGCTGGGTCTGTATTCGCAATTCACCGCGAGCGCGGCGGTGGGCACTGGCGGCACGCCGCTTACCGAAGCGGTAATCGACCAGGCCGAGACGGAGCTGTTTCAGGCGAAGGTTCCTTCCAGCAGCGCGAAGTATCTGATCGTGGATCCCAACGCATATTCGGCGCTGCGTCAGATTCCGCGGTTCAGCGAATTCAATACGGCCGGTGAAGCCGGTCTCCGCGCTGTCGTCGATGGCGCGGTCGGCAAGATGAAGGACTTCTACATCTTCCGTTCGCAGTTCGTTCAGGCCACCGGCAGCGGGCCGGCGACCACTCACAATTTGGCGTTCGCTCGCGATGCGATCGGCTTGGTGGTGCGGCGTCTGCCGCAGCCGCTGCCGGGAACCGGAGCCATTGCGGAGTACGCCGAACTCGGCGACTTCGGAATGCGCGTGACCATGAGCTACCAGCCGAACACGCTGGCCCAGCAATTCACGGTGGATGTGCTGTACGGTTGCGCCGTGCTGCGCAACTCGTTCGGTGTCCAGGTAAACAGCTAACCGGGCGGGGAGTAATCAAACGGGGCTCCGGCTGTACGCCGGGGCCCCTTTTTAATACCGATTTAATACCGAATGAAAGGACGGGTTCAACCATGGACTTGCGAATGTTCTATCAAAAGATGCGGCGGATCGAGGCCGAGATTACCGACCATGACGTGGTGGTGATCAGCCGGGAGACGGCGGATGGCGGCCGTGCCGGTGTAGCCACCGAAGTGCCGCGCGGGGTGGCGGCGAAACTCATCGTCGAGGATCGAGCGCGATTGGCGAGCCCCGAAGAAGCCGCCGAATACCGCGCCGCCGTGGTGGAGCGGGCGCGGAAAGCCGAGCAACTCGCCAATGCGAATAAGCTGCAGGTGACGTTGATCAGCGAGCCGGAATTGCGCGCGCTAAAAAGCGCTATCCGTCCGCAGAAGAGCTGAGGGCGGGAGCGTTCCATGGCACTGTTTACCGACGGCAACCTGAACACTATCGACAATCTGCGCGTCTACGAGACCGGCATCGTGAATGTCGCCGTCGTCGAGGGGATCGACTTGAATTCCAAGCTGACGCTGGCCACGGACGAAACCGGCGCGGAAATTCTCGCATTTCTTCTGCGCGAGTGGCCGCGCGATCCGCTATCGGCCGCGCGCCGCATCATCGGATTGGGAGGCGTGGTGGTAACACCGCCGCTGGTGCGGTGGCACGTGCTGGTTACGCTCGCGCTGGTGTATAGCGACGCCCACAATAATCAGCTCAACGACCGTTATCTGGGCAAGTGGCAGGCGTACAAACAAATGGCGAACGCCGCCGGCTTGCGCTATTTCCAGGACGGTATCGGACTGGCGGTCAAGCCTGTTCCGGCGGCGGCCGCTCCATCGCTTTCGAGCGCGGCCGGAACGCTGGCCGGGCAAACGTATTTCGCATCCGTGACGTGGTCGAGTTCCGTAGCGGAGGAAGGCAGTCCCAGTGTTCCGCTTAGTTTCGACACCGGCATTGACGGCTTGCTGGTGGTCGTTCCTCCGGCCGCTCCGCCGGTGGCGACGGGCTGGAACGTGTATGCCGGTGTGACAGCCGGCGGAATGACGCGGCAGAATTCGAGTCCGCTGGCGCTGAACAGTTCGTGGATTATGCCGGCCACCGGCTTAGTGAATGGCGTGCCCGTCACCACTGGACAGCCGCCCGACATTTACCTGGCAGACCAACACCGGATTCCGAGGGGGTGAACCAATGGCGCAGACGGGAAGCATGGTAACAACCAAGATGCTGGGCTTCTTAACGGACCCGGCGAGCGGTCTAAATTTATATGTCGGGGAGATCTCGGTCAACGCCGGCGTGAATCTGGCAATGGTCGGCGCGGGGCAGATATCCGCCGAAAACGTCGCGCCCGAGATCGTCGAAAAGACCGCCGGGGCGGTGTATCCGGCGCTGCAGGTGTATTGCGACAAAGTGAACAACACACTGAAAGAGAAATTCCGGACATTTTCCGGAAAGGCGCGCCTGGTGATTGAGGCGCGCGTGTCGCAGGACCGGCTCCATGGAATCGAACAGCAGATGCAGTTGTACATCGACGCCGTAACCGGAGTGCTGGACGGCAACCGCGGGGACTGGGGACAGGGCATGTTTTACACGGGCGGATACGAGGTTCTGTACGGCCCGGTAAAACACGGCGGTAAGAATTTTCTGCAAGTGGGAAAAGTCACGCTGGAAGTCGACATCAGCGCAAATTAACGGAGCATCCAAGAAGTTTACCGGGCCGTGGTGGAGAGTTTACCGGGCCGCGACCGTAAGGGAGCGGTTTTCAGCGCGGCCTGCGGTGGCGCCGCGGTTCGCGGTCGCAAGTTTAAGGAGAGGAACTCGTAAATGGCAAGCTATATATCGTCAAATAATAATCGCTTTTACGTCGCAGCAGAGCCGAATTTTGGCGCCGCCGCGGCGATCGCCAGCCAGAATCGCTTTCCGGCAGTCAAACTGTCGGCCAAGCAGCAGCCGGAAAAAGTCCAGAGAAAGGACAAGACCGGAAGCCGGACGTTCGTCGGCCTGCCGGTGGGAATTCGCAAGCAGACCAGCTACGAACTCAGCACGTACATGACGGATTGGACCACAACTTCGCAGGCGCCCGGCTACGGCCCGCTATTCCAGGCGGCGCTCGGCCGCGCGCCACAGACGTATACGGGCGGCAACGTGGCTTCCGTCACCGGCAACACTCAGGTTGAATTTTCCGGCGCGCACGGACTCTCCGTGGGCCAGGCGGTCACCTTCGAAGGCGAGATCCGGTTCGTCTCCGCGGTGGCGAATACGACGGAGGTAATCCTGAACGCGCCGTTCAGTAACACGTTGGGCGCCGGCGCGGCGGTCGGCGCGACGGTGACATACGCGCCGGCGAACGCTCTACCCAGCAATACAATTTTCGACTACTGGGATCCCAGCACCGCTGTGCATCGCGTTCTGGTAGGGGCGGCGGTGGACAAAATGGACGTCAAGATCAACGGCGACTTCCACGAGTTCACCTTTGGCGGACCGGCCGCGGACGTGTTGGATAGTTCCAGCTTTACTTCCGGCGAAGGCAGTCTCACGCAGTTTCCCCCCGAGCCGGCATTGGCGCCGTTCGATTACACCATCATCCCGGGCCACCTCGGCCAGGTATGGCTGGGCAACGTACCGAATCAGTTCTTCACTCTGACCAGCGCGTCCGTATCGTTGAGCAACAGCCTGGATGTCCGCAACCATGAGTTCGGCTCGGACCTGCCGCGCGCTGTGGTTCCCGGCGAACGCGCCGTCACAATGGATCTGAGTCTGTTTCAGCAGGACGACGCGGCCACTCCGGCGTTGTATCAAGCGGCCCGCCAGCGGTCGCCCATCAGCGTGATGTTTCAGCTTGGACAACTCAACGGCCAACTGTTCGGCATCTACATGAGCAACCTGGTGCCGGAAGTTCCGCAGTACGACGACAGCGAGACGCGCCTGCAGTGGAAGTTCCAGGGATCGCGCGCACAAGGGAGCTTGGACAATGAACTATTCATCGCTTTCGGATAAAGCGGCCGCGCCGGCGTGCGCGTATGAAAGCGCCCGGACGGTCTCGTCCGTCACCACGCCCGGCGTCACGTTCACGATCGCCCGGATGTCATTCGGACGCCGCGTGGAGCTGACCCGTCAAGTCCGCGAACTCGGACAGAAGATCGATTTTCTCCAAGCCGGATCGGATCTAAAAGAACGCATGGAGGCAACCGTTCTGGCCGGCGAAATCGATCGCCTGTATTTGGAATGGGGGCTGATGGAAGTGTCCGGCATCACTGTGGACGGCGAACCGGCGACACCGAAGGCGCTGATCGACAACGGGCCGGAGGAGCTAACCGGCGAAGTTCTTCAGTGCATAAAGGCTGAATGCGGGTTGAACCAGGCCGAAGTAAAAAACTAATTGTCGCCTTCCATTTTCAGTTTTCCAACCGGGCCGCCTGGGAGTGCGACGCTTGCCGAAGAAATGGCCTGGAAACGAAGCGCCGCTGCGGCTGGAAGCCGGAGGCGCTGCGCACCGCACCGCACGTAGTGTGGACGCGGCGCGAGGCGGCATCCGATACGTGTCCGAAATCGTATGTGTCGGCGCAAAGTCTTGCGTGGATCGAGCATTTTTACATTTGGAAGCTGGCCGGCGGCAACCTGCTCGATCTACCCGCGCGTCAGGTGGACGCGTTTTTGATTCTGGAGCAGGAGTGGAGAGCGGAGACTAACAATGTCCAAGAGAGAGCCAATCGATGAATTGCAGTCGGTGTTGCGGCGGGGAGACTCGCCGGCCACGCGCGAAGGCGTAGTACGAAGCAGCCTGGCGTCCGTTTCGGGCGGCGGGTCCAGGGGATCGGCCAGCAGAGCGGAGTCGGCCGGCCACTCGTTGCCGCCGTCGCTGCCCGGTGTTGTCAACGCAACGAACTTGACCGCGCCCCTGGGCAGTTCTTCGTCTTCATCGTCAAGCAGCGGCGTGCTCAACCAGCAACTGCAACAGATCTCGACGCAGCTCGATCAACTGCGGAGCAGCAATCAATCGGTCGTCGATACGACCACGCAAAACAC
>JBDTAT010000087.1:0-4461 GCA_039924505.1 Bryobacteraceae bacterium | reverse complement strand
TTGTCGCCGATCGCCTTCACGCCGTTCTCGCAGGAGCGAAGAAAACCGCGCGGAATCCGCCCGCCGAGCCTGCGGCCGATCTCTCGGGCGAGTGGAACGTACACATCGAATTTGCCGCCGGCAGTTCCGATCACACCCTGTCGCTCCGCCAGCAAGGCAGCCGCATCACCGGCGTCCATCAAGGCGATTTCATCTCGCGCGATATATACGGTTCCATCGACGGCGATGCCGTGAAGCTCTTGAGCCAGGTCGGCGAAAGCCATGGCTTCGCGCTCACCTATCGCTTTACCGGCGTCGTTCAGGGCGATTCCATCTCCGGCCCTCTCGATCTCGGCGAGTACCGCAGTGCGAAGTGGACCGCCACGCGCCACCACTTCGGCCGGGCCTGATGAAAAAACAAATTCGCATCGGAATGTTATTTGCCGCGGCCGCCGCCGGCTGTTTCGCGCAAAGCCAATACGACCTGCTTTTGCAGCACGGCCACGTTATCGACGCGAAAAATCATATCGACGCCGTTCGCGACGTCGCCATCAAAGACGGCAAAATTGCCGCGGTCGCCGATCGCATCGATCCTGCCCAGGCGCTGAAAGCCATTGACGTCTCCGGACTGTACGTAACACCGGGCCTCGTCGATATTCACGTTCACGTCTACGCGGGCACCGGTGAGCCACACTCCTACGCCGGAGATCTCAGTGTTTATCCCGATGGTTTCACCTTCCGCGTCGGCGTCACCACCGTCGCCGATGCAGGATGCGCAGGATGGCGCAATTTTGAAGATTTCAAGCAGCGCGTCATCGACCGCTCTAAGACCCGCGTCCTCGCATTCCTGAACATCGTCGGCCACGGGATGCGCGGCTCGAAGTACGAAGACAACCTCGCCGACATGGACCCCAAAGCCGCCGCCGCCATGGCACTCCAGCACAAAGGTCTCATCATCGGCATCAAGACCGCGCACTTCACCGGCCCCGAATGGACGCCCGTCGAAAACGCCGTGAAGGCCGGTACGCTCGCGAATATCCCCGTGATGGTCGACTTCGGCGCCAACCGGCCGGAGCGCCCCATGAGCATTCTGGTTACCGAAAAACTTCGTCCCGGTGATATCTATACCCATTGCTATTCCGGTCTGCGCAACGAACAGACGCCAGATGGCCGCGTCAATCCCGCCATGTGGCAGGCGCGCCGGCGCGGCGTCATCTTCGACGTTGGCCACGGCGGCGGCAGCTTCGCGTGGCGCATCGCCGTCCCCGCCATTAAAGAAGGATTCCTCCCCGATTCCATCTCCACCGATCTTCACGCCGGCAGCATGAACAACGGCATGCACGACATGCTTAACGTGATGGATAAGTTTCTCGCCATGGGCCTCACCGTCGATCAGGTAATCGCCCGCTCCACCTGGAATCCCGCGCGCGAAATTCATCGGGAGGATTTGGGCAATCTCTCCGTGGGCGCGCCCGCCGATGTCGCCGTTCTGCGCCTGGTGAAAGGCGATTTCGGGTTCGTCGATATGTACGGAGCCAAACTCGCCGGCAGCGAAAAGCTGCTGTGCGAAATGACCCTCCGCAACGGCCGCGTCGTTTACGATTTGAATGGCATCGGCCGCCCGCTGTGGAACACGCTTCCGAAAAATTACCGCCGCACCGCCGATCCGCGTTGGGACGCCGTCGCCCCGGTTTATTCGCGCCCGCGCACGCCACCGGCCGCTCATTAGCGCGGCAGCCTCCGCCGCGACCCCAAGCCCCATACTCCGTTTACCCGATTGCGCGGGCGTCAAATTCAAATAACCTGCGTTCATCGATCGCCAATACATGCCGGGGACCAGGCGGGGGTGATAGGCTAAAAGGCTGCCGGTTCCGGCGTGAGGAGAGTAAACCGTGAGGCTCATTCCGTTTCTCGTCTGCGCGACCGCGTTGCACTGTGCCGCGGCGGATCGGATTCTGTTTTCGCACCTGGCTCCGTTGCAGGCGAGCTTGTTCGTCTCGAACGCGGACGGGAGCGGGGAACGGGTGCTGACGCAAGGGGCGCTCGATTACAATCCCGCGTGGTCTCCGGACGGGAAGTGGATCGCGTTCACTTCGGAGCGCGGCGGGTCCTCGGATTTGTATCGCATGCGGCCGGACGGCAGCGGATTGGAGCGGCTGACGGACAACCCGGCCTACGACGACCAGGCTGCGTTCTCGCCCGACGGAAGCCAGATCGTGTTCGTGACGACGCGGGCCGGCGGGACGGCCGACCTTTGGATTCTCGATGTGAAGACGCGGCGGGCCAAGCCGCTCACGTCGGGGCCCGGCGGCGATTTCCGGCCTGCGTGGTCCCCCGACGGGAAGTGGATCGCGTTCTCCTCCGATCGCGAGAGCTCGCTGCCAATGGCCAAGGGGCGATGGGAGCACTTGCACCTCGTCGATGTCTATCTCGTACAACCGGACGGCAGCGGATTGAAGCGGCTGTCGCGCCACGGCGGCTTCTGCGGCAGCCCGAAGTGGTCGCGCGACAGCCAGAGCGTGGTCGCATATTGCATGTCCGCGGAGGAGACGTGGACCTACCGGACCAGGCTGGTGGAGGGGGAGACGACGCTGATACGCATCGCCGCCAGCGGGGACGCGACGCCCGTGAGCGCGGGTCCGGGCGTCAAGATATTTCCTTCGGTGCTGCCATCGGGCCAGGTCGCGTATGTCCGCAGGGACACGGGCGCGCAGGGTGTGTTCTATGCAGACGGGAAGGCGGGACCCGCGGGGGATGTGCATGCGCCGTCGTGGTCGCCGGATGGAAGCAAGGTCGTTTACGGCCGGGTCGTGACGGCGCCTTCCGGAACAGCACGGAAGATCTGGAGCCGGAACCCGAATTATGAGCTGGTCAGCGCCGGAACCCTTCCCGCATACGATCCGGGCGGCCGGCGCTACGCGTCCACCGTGATTGCGCCGAATCGCCGCGATTCCACCCTCATGCTGACGGAGGGCGGCAATCCGGCGAAGAAATTGCTAGAGAGCAAGGACGAGCTGATCCTCGGGCCGCAGTGGTCCCCAAGCGGCGGCGGGATCGTCTTCGGGATCGGGAAATTTTCGGCGTTTCTCGATTTTGCGATCGGGGCGAAAAAGCCGCGCGATCCGGTCAACGGCGGCGCGCAGATCGCGATGGTCAACGCGGATGGAACCGGCTTTCGCAAGATCACTTCCGGCGCGAATAACAACGCCTTCCCGTCGTTCTCGCCGGATGGCAAACGGATCGTCTACCGGACGATGGGGCCGGATGGCAACGGACTCAACATTATGAACCTGGAGGACCGCTCGGTGACCAGTCTGACGTCGGAGTACGACAATTTTCCGGCTTGGTCTCCCCACGGCGGCCTGATCGCGTTCGTGCGGCAGGTGAATGGCGATTTCGAGGTGTTCACAGTCCGGCCGGATGGAAAAGACTTGCGGCGGCTGACGCACTCCAAAGGGAACGACGCGCACTTGGCGTGGTCGCCGGATGGAAAAAAAATTGTCTTCGCGAGCACGCGCATGGGATTCAAGGACGAAGCGCTGTACACTTCCGCGCCGCAGCCCTACGGGGAGTTGTTCGTCATGCGGTACGACGGGACGCAGTTGGAGCAGTTAACCGATAACCAGTGGGAGGATGGAGCCCCCACCTGGCAGCCGGGAAAGAAGTGAGGGCGGGCCAGATGCGGCCGTCTGTTGTGTGCGGCGTAAACGTGCAATGAACCCGGAAGTCCATACCGGGGCGTAGCCCACAGCGCCACCATCCTCTTGAGCCTGCCCATATGATATTCTCGTCTCTCTGCGGTGGCTTCATCCCCGGCCAGTTGGGCAGCGCGGACGCTATCGCGTAACCGGCTATGCTTTTCGCCGAATCCTTCGGCCAGGAGAATCGAAATGCGAACTACAAGCGCGACAGGCGCGCCGCGCACCACTCAGCCAACCGGAAACGATTTCGCGCCGCACTCCATTTTGCGCGCCTTCCTTGCAAACCTCATGGTGGCCGCCTCCGCCCTCCTTCTGTTCGTGGGCCTTCTGCCGGCCCGGGTTCAGGCGCAGACGGACTGGGAGGTCGCAAAAACTTTTCACGTCGGCGGTCTGGGGGGGTGGGACTATCTCACCGTCGACCCGCAGACCCACCGGCTATATGTTCCCAGGAGCACGCACACGATGGTGATCGATTCTGAATCCGGCAAGACTATCGCCGACATTCCCGGTCAGAAGATCGCTCACGGTGTCGCGATCGTTCCTGCGGCGGGTCGCGGATTCATCAGTGATGGCGGAGGCGATGGCGGCATCGTGATCTTCGATCTGAAGACGGACGCCATTCTGGGCACGATCGCCGCGCAGCCCGATGCCGACGGGATCATCTTCGACCCCGCTAGCGGGCGCGTCCTGGTCGTGTCGGGGGATAAAGGTGTGCTGATGTCGATCAAGCCGGACATCGATCCGGCGAGCGGAAAAATCGATACGCCCATCGATCTCGGCG
>JBDTAT010000086.1:0-3371 GCA_039924505.1 Bryobacteraceae bacterium | reverse complement strand
CCCGTTTTCATCCTCTTTAGTGTCGGCCCGAAGCGGCCGGCACGTGGCGTCACAAATAAAATTGAACTATCTTTCCCATATTATCAATGATTTACAAAAACCACGGTTCGGAACAGGCACTTCGTCTGCTATGTTCATACCGGGAAAGAAATACGAGTGGCCACTCAACTTTTTCCGAAGAGTGTTTCCGAAGCCCGGTGGATAGTAGGGTCCGCCGGGTGACAGGAACAGGCATCGATGTCTGAAAAAGAGGATGCAAACCGATAACGGGCAGCAATGACCGCCGGCGGTTCCGGAAAGCGGGCGTTTCTTGGGCGGAAACGCCCGCCGGAAGGAATCGTGAGCGTCATTGCGCGCCTGCGGTGAGCAGTCTCCACACTCCGCGTGGCGGCCCGGCCAAAAACCGGGCCGTTGCGCGGAAAATCAAAAGCAAGCGCAAAGGGTGCGGCGCGCACCACCAGACCAACCGGAAACCATTTCGCGCCGCACTCCGTTTTGCGCGAGTTCTTTAAAACATCTCCATGCAACCGCGAGGCCGTAGTGTGCCCGTTTATTTCTTATTTGAGCCGTGCCGCTCCGCCACAATCGTCACCTGAATGTCGCGCGCCAGCCGCACCACCTGCAGCACGAAGTCCGGAGCGAGTGGTAAAAATCCGCGCCGCGGACGGGCTAGGAAAATCTGTGTCACTTGGTTTAGGCGCGCGAAATCCACTAATGTTTTCGCCACATCCGCGCCCTGCAGCACGCGCGCCTCAATGTGCAGGTTGCGCGCAAAATTCAGATGCCGTTCAATGGCCTCGCGGGCCGGTGCGGGAATGCCGCGGAACTCCGGCTGGCGGGCAACCGAAACGGCGAAGCACTCGGCCTTCAAATAATCGGCGACCCGCTTTCCCCGGCGGATCAAGGCCGCCGAGGACGGATCGGCCGTAATGTAAATCAACAGCCGGTCGCAAACTTCGGCCGGCCGATTTGCCGTTGCCGGGGGCAAGCGCTCGGACACCACCGGGGCCGCGGCGCTATCCTCGGGTTGCCGCACATCCACCTCGTGCGCCGTTTGCCGCAGCGCCAGTTCGCGCAGTGCGACCAGTGTAGATTCCTTGAAGAAGTTCTGGAGCGCCCGCTCCACCTTGTCCGGCGGATACACTACTCCGCGTTGCAGCCGGTTCAGCAACGCTTGCGGCGTCAAATCCACCAGCACCACTTCGCCGGCTTGTTTCATCACCCAATCCGGAATGGTTTCGCGCACGCGAATCCCGGTCACCTGCCAGATGTGATCGTTCAAGCTCTCCAGATGTTGCACGTTCATCGTCGTCAGAACGTCGATGCCCGCATCCAGCAGCACTTCCACGTCCTCCCAGCGTTTTAATCGCGCCGAGCCGGGGACGTTCGTATGGGCGAACTCGTCGACCACGCACACCTGCGGATGCCGCGCCAGAATCGCGTCCGCGTCCATCTCTTCGAACGTGGAGCCGCGATACTCCACCTTCCGGCGCGGCACGATCTCTAAGCCCTCGGTCTTCCCGATGGTATCTTTGCGGGCGTGCGGTTCGAAGTAGCCGATCGCGACATCCACACCTTCGCGGCGTAGCTCTTGCGCTTCGTCCAGCATCCGGTAGGTCTTGCCGACCCCGGCCGCATAGCCCAGCAGAATTTTTAAGCGCCCGCGCCCCGGTTCTGGCATCGGCTACTGCGGGAACACGCGGACGTCGATGCCATCTGCGCGGCGGATCAACCGGTCTACCGGACTGCCGAACAAGCGGCTTCGCCAGCTTTCGCCCGGACTGTGACCGGCGAAAATCTGCGTGATGCCATGCTCGCGCGCAAACCGCAAAATCGTGTCGACGAAATCCTCGCCATCCAGGATCTCCACACGCGCGCCCGCGTTTTCCGCCAGCCGCAAATTCCGGTCGAGCTCCCGCTGGCCGTCCGCGGACTCTTTCGGTTGGTTCACATAGACGACGAACAACTCGCCGTGAAACCGCTCAACGTTGCGCCGGCCGCTTTCAATCATCGCGGCCGCGCTCGCCCGCGGGGTAATCGAAATCAGAATGCGCTCCTGCGCGCCCCACAACTGCTCGATGCCGTTGCGCTCAATGTAGCATTCCAGTTGCCGGTCTACAATGTCGGCCGCCAACAGCAGCGCGATTTCGCGCAGACCGGAAAGCTGGTGCTGGCCGCGGGTCGTCGCGTCATGATCCACTTCGGTCCCGCGAGTGGCGGCAACTTCCGGCGGCGCATCCACCACTTCGATCTCGTCGGCCGTCCGCAGGAAACTCTCCGGAACGGTTTCCGTAACGTGCTTGCCGGTGATCGCCTCCACCTGTTCGCGATGTTCCGCGATGAATTGCAAGTTCACCGACGTAATCACCGCAATGCCGCGCCGGAGCAGTTCCTCCACATCCTGCCACCGGCTGGCCGTACGCCAACCCGTGGGATTGTCGTGCGCCAGCCCATCCACCAGGCACACCCGCGGGTTCCGGCGCAGGATGGTGTCCATGTCCATCACCGGCCCTCCGGCTGTGTCCAGCAATGGAATTACTTCCAGCTTGTCGAGCAATGCCTCCACTTCCGGCGACGCCTTACTCTGGATCGCCCCGGCGATGACGTCCTCCCCGCGTTCCCGCCGCCGCCGCCCCTCATCGAACATGCGGAACGATTTCCCCACGCCCGACGCGTAGCCCAGGAAAACCTTCAGCCGTCCCCGCCGCGCGCACTCTTCCTCAGCCTGAATCTGCCGGAGAAGCTGGTCCGGATCGCGCCGTCGCGCAGCATCGATGGGCAACCGTGTCTCCTTATCCTTAATTTATCGATTATCTCCCACCTCCCTGGGGAACGTCGCGATCGAGCGCCCGATTCACTTCCAGCACGTTCACGCGAGGCTCACCCAGAAACCCTAGATCCCGGCCCTTGGAAAACCGTTCGACGACCTGCCGCACCTTGCTTGCCTCCACTCCGCGCGCCTGTGCAATTCGAGCGACCTGTGCCGCCGCCGTCGCCGGACTTACATCCGGATCCAATCCGCTGGCGGAACTGGTTACGGCATCGGCCGGAACCGGTCCCTTGAAGTCCGGATTCTCCTTTCGGAATTTCTCCACCGCTGCCTTCACCTGGCCGATCAATTTTTGATTCGTCGGCCCGAGATTCGTGCCGCCCGAGGACGTCGGATCATAGCCGTCATTGCCCGCCGCCGACGGTCGCGAATGCAGGTATTCCGGTCGCGTGAATTTCTGCCCAATTAACGTCGATCCGTTCAGGTGTCCCTCGCTTTCCACCAGGCTTCCATTGGCTTGTCTCGCAAACAGCAGGTGAGCCAGTCCAGTCACTAGAGCCGGATAGAGAAATCCGGTTAGCACCGTCAGGACCATCATGAT
>JBDTAT010000085.1:0-3525 GCA_039924505.1 Bryobacteraceae bacterium | reverse complement strand
CGATCGGGAAATCGACTTGCTGAAGAAAGCAGGCATCGCCTGCGACGTTCCCGACTCCGGCTGTTGCGGGATGGCCGGGTCCTTTGGTTACGAAGCGGACCACTACCAGGTAGGTCTCGCGTGCGCGGAGCGTGTGCTGCTTCCGGCGGTCCGCAACGCGTCCGATGACGAGCTGATCGTCACCGATGGGTTCAGTTGCCGCGAGATGATCCGGCAGGAATCCAATCGCCAGGCGCTGCATTTCGCGCAGGTCCTCCAAATGGCTTTGCATGAAGGTCCGCAGGGGCCGGTAGGCGCATTGCCGGAAACTCACTACACAACACTCGAACGTACTTCCGCCGTTCCAGCCGGAGTGATCGCTGCCGGCGCACTCGCGGCCGGCGCCGGAATCTGGTGGAGTCTCAGAAAGAACCAATAGGTAACGGCATCGATATGTCCCGCGACGAAGAAAGAGTAAAGCGCGTTCAGCACGTGCTCGAGGAGCAGCATTGGGACGCGCTTGTCTGCACTCTGCCTCAAAATGTTCTTCTCCTCTCCGGCTATTGGCCAGTAGTTGGAACTTCGATAGCAATCGCGATGCGGAGCGGCCACATAGCGGTTATCGCCCCCGAGGATGAGTACGATCTTGCCGTGCAGGGCTGGGCCGACGAACTGCGCACGTTCGCGGGCGGTTCCTTGCACAATCTCGACACGCTGGATCGTAACGTGCGTGTGCCCTTGGCCCAGATTGTCGAGAAACACGGTCTCCACGGCCGGGTAGTCGCATATGAAAATAGCGCCGACGTTCAACCGGCGTCCTATGCCGCCATGAATGTTTACGGGTCGAGCATCGTTCAATTGCTGCAGGACGAGATTCACGGAGCGCGTTTGGTTTCTGGATCCGGCGCCCTGGCGCGGTTACGCGCCACATTGACCGCGCATGAAGCCAGTTGCGTGCGCGCTGCCTGCCTCCAAGCGGAGTGCGCTTTTCGCGCGGGAGCTCGGGCGCTCCGGGCAGGTCTGCGGGAGACGGAGGTAGCGGCCGCGTTTCAGGAGCGCCTCAGTGACACGGAGGGGCGCGCCGGCGGATTCGCGTATTGCATGTCCGGGCCAAACGCAGCCGAGGCCTGCGCCGCCTACCAACGTTCGCGATCCCGCCAGCTTATGCCCGGCGACTTTGCTCTCGTCCACTGTAATTCCTATATCGATGGTTTCTGGACCGATATCACTCGCACTTTTTCGATTGGTGAGCCGGATGCCCGCAAATGCGGGATGTACGCGGCGGTGTTGGAAGCTAGCCGCGCAGCGATCGATGCGGTGCGCCCTGGCGTGAAAGCCGCGGAAGTGGATCGGGCCGCTCGCGAGGTATTGCAACGCCGGGGCTTTGGCAAGGAGTTCAAGCATGCCACCGGCCACGGCGTCGGGTTCGCGGCCATCAACCATCTCGCGCAGCCTTGCATTCATCCCGTTTCAGATGATGTGTTGGAGCCTGGAATGACATTCAACATCGAACCCGCGATCTACTGCGATGGTTATGGCGGGTTGCGCCACTGCGACGTCGTCACGGTGACGAGTGGCGGCGTGGAGGTGCTGACGCCATTTCAGGCCGGCGTGAGCGAACTCACTATCGGCAAATAGAGAGAGATTTGTCGATACGCTTTCAAGACAAGAAATGTCCGGTCACAGGCCGGGCGCGTAATGTCCATGCCATCGCTGAACCGTTTGCTCTCGAAGGCGGAGAGGCTGCCGCTTTGCGCATGCCTGTAGGATTGAAGGCCAGCGTCGCTCCGCAGGCAGCTTTGAATGGAGCAATAGAAGCGTTCACTCGCTGGCTAGCGGGATGCTGAAAGTCGTGTCCTTGTCGGCAGGTCTGCGTAGATCCGGTCAGATTCGGAAGCAATAACCTTGCGCGACCCAATAATGCCAGTCGCCAATGGCCCCGGCGGTGGAGGAGTCGGGGTCAATCGCAATCAGTTGTGACAAGGGAACTGCCATTTGGCCCGTCGCGCCGCTGATCAGTACGAGCATGCCGGCGGAGCAGGCATCATCTGGCGCCATGCGCTGAACTGCGACGATTTCCCCCTTCCTGAGCGGGGAAACGACCGTGGGAGCGATACACTGGGCCTGAAACGGGAATCGGATTTTGTTGTCCAGGAAGTAATACCACCCCATGACCTGCTCCTCTTGCCCATTCGCGTCAGCGATGGCTTCGTTATGGATTCGGTCCTCGCGGATGACATCTTTTGGGGCTTGGTCTTGGGCATGTCGGCGCGGCGGCAGCGTGTTTCCAGCCACCTTGAAGGGCGCCGCCGCTCGCGGCGCTTCAGACTTCCGCCGACATGCCCGATAAGCATTATGTCGGTTCGCGCTATGTTCGCAATCATCGGAATCATCCTGGTATTTGGGGCCGTGGCCGGCGGCTACCTGATGGAACACGGGCACCTGATGGTGCTGTTTCAACCCGCGGAATTATTGATTATCGGGGGAGCGGCGGCCGGTACGGTGCTGATCGCCAATCCGCTCGCGACGGTGGTGGCCATCGGCAAGGGTATCCTGCAAGTTTTTGCGCCGAGCGCATATACCAAGGCGTTTTATCTGGAGAACCTGAAAATGATGAGCGATCTGTTCGTCAGTGCGCGCAAGGGCGGCATGGTGAAGCTGGAATCCGATGTGGAAGAGCCGGAGAAGAGTCCGGTGTTTTCAAAATACCCGGCATTTCTGAAGAATCATCACGCGGTGCATTTCGTCTGCGATTCGCTGAGGATCGCGATCACTGGCGGCGCGGGAGCGTTTGAGCTGGATCAGATGATGGAACTCGATATGGAGATCCATCACAACGAGGTCAACAAGCCGGTAGCCGCGCTGACGACCGTGGCGGATGCGCTGCCGGGACTCGGGATTGTGGCGGCGGTGCTGGGAGTGGTGGTTACGATGGGCGCGCTGGGCGGCCCTCCGGAAGAGATCGGCCACAAAGTGGCGGCGGCGCTGGTGGGAACGTTTTTGGGCATTCTTCTCTGCTACGGACTTTTGGGCCCGCTGGCCGCGAATCTGTCTAAAGTACACGAGCAGGAGGCAGAGTACTTCCGGTGTCTGCGGGTAGCATTGATTTCGTTTGTGAAAGGGTCGGCGCCGATTCTTGCGGTGGAATTCGCGCGCCGCAGCGTTCCGGGCCCGGTTCGTCCCACATTTAAGGAGCTCGAAAGTCTGTGCCGTGGCACGCCTCCGGCGGCGGTGGCGGCGAGCTAAAAACTGGGGGAACCCCTCCCTCAGGTGCCCGGAGGGCGGCCAGCCGCGATTTCGGGTGCGCCATTGGTTTTCGGGGACGTTTGATATTCGGAGCCGAACGGATTTCGAGATCCGATCGATTTTCAGATGCGACCCGGTTTTCCAGGGCGGCGCGGTTTTTGCGGTGCACCGGATTTTGGCGGTGGGTTCGGTTTCGATTCGCGCGTCAGTATTGGCAGTATCTCAGGAACGTATCATGGCTTCAAAGTACGGGGAATCCGACGACTCAACCGGTTCGAAATCGAATGAACCGATTGTAGT
>JBDTAT010000084.1:0-3213 GCA_039924505.1 Bryobacteraceae bacterium | reverse complement strand
CGGAGGGAGTGGATTCGGAGCGGGGGGCGCGTCTGTTTGAAACCCTCGACTGCATCGAATGCCACAGCGTGAATGGGCGGGGCGGGAAAGTGGCCGCCGACCTGGGCCGGCGGATAGACCGCAATTTCAGCCCGGCCGGGTTGGCGGCGACGATGTGGAATCATGCGCCGACCATGTGGCCTGCGATGCGCGAGCGCGGCATTCCGCTCGCTGGCGATTTGGATACGCAAGGCGCGGCTGATCTGTTAGCGTATTTTTACTCGGCGCGCTTCTTCGACCGGGCCGGGGACGCGGGGCGGGGGAAGCGGGTGTTTGAAAGCCGGCACTGCGCCGATTGCCACGGCCTCACGGCCCCCCGCCTGTCCGAAGCCAAACCGGTGGCCCAGTGGGATACGCTGGGCCATCCGATCGAGCTGGCGGAGGCGATGTGGAATCACGCCGCCACCATGCGGGTGCAGTTCGCGGCGCGGGGTTGGGCGTGGCCGCAGATGAGCGGACAGGATCTCGGAGACCTGCTGGTGTATCTGCGCAACTTGCCCGCGGCGCGCAATGGGACCGTTCACTTTTATACGAATTCCGGAGCGCAGGGCGAACAGCTATTCAAATCGAAGGGGTGTGCGGCGTGCCATACGGGACGGCTGGCGCTCGGACCGCGCCTGAAAAATGAAACGCTGACCGATATTGCCGCCGCGATGTGGAATCACGCACCGAAAATGGCGGTAGCGCCGGTGCCGTTAGCGCCCGGAGAGATGCGTGAGATCGTGAGTTTCCTTTGGGCTCGCCAATTTTTCGAGGATTCGGGCGACGCAAAGCGCGGCAATCGTGTGTTTGCGGCGAAGGGCTGCGCCCGGTGCCATAACGGCGGAACAGGCGGTGCGCCGGTGCTGCCGGGCAGCGGCCGGAGATTCAGTTCGGCTGCCATGGTGGCTGCACTCTGGCGCCACGGACAGCACATGCAGGAACAGATGGTGAAGGAAGGCATACGATGGCCGCGCTTTAGCGCGCGCGAGATGTCGGATCTGATCGCTTATCTGAATTCGCCGGCCGCCGGAAAAGGCGGAGTAAAATAATATGACCGATCCGCAGGAGCGGCCGATATTCATTCTGCTCGGCAGCCACTGGATTAGCATGGCGGGCGTCGCGCTGGTGACGCTGGCCGGCTGCTCGTGGCTGTTCGCGCTGCCGTTGCATCTCCGCGGACACGCCGATAATCCGTATATCGGATTGTTGATCTTCATTGCGATCCCGATCGTTTTTTTTCTCGGTCTAGCAATGATCCCAATCGGGATTGCGCTGGCGAAACGCCGGGTGAGGGATGGTCTGGAGTATGCGCAGGACCGGCGGGCCGCGTGGCGCCGCTTGGGCATCTTCTTTCTGGTAACGACGGTGGCGAACGTGATCATCGGCAGCCAGGTGACCTATCGCGCCGTGGCGCACATGGAGACGGTGCAGTTTTGCGGGCAGAGCTGCCATGTGATGAAACCGGAGTTTACCGCCCACCAATCCGGCGCGCATCAACAGGTGGCCTGTGTCGGCTGTCACGTGGAACCCGGCGCTACCGGCTGGGTGAAAAGCAAGATGGCCGGGACACGCCAACTGATGGACGTGATTCTCAACGATTATCCCCGGCCGATAGAATCGGCGATGGAGAGCAACCGGCTGCCCCCGTCGGCCGAGACATGCGAACAATGCCACAAACGCGAACTGGCGATCGGATCGCGGCTGCGCGTGATCGCGAAGTTCAAAGACGACGAAGCCAACACCCGCAGCGAGACGGTGTTGGTGATGATGGTGGGCGGCGGACGGTTCGGCGGAATCCATGGCGCGCACATGGGGCCGGGAGTCCGCGTGCGCTATGCAGCCGCGGACCGGAAACGGCAGACGATCCCGTGGGTGGAGTACCGCAACAGTACGACCGGAACGACGCGGACCTATCTTGCCAGCGGCACGAAGCCCGGCGCGGTGCGCGCGATGCCGGTCTTCGAAATGCAATGCGTCGATTGCCACAACCGGCCCGCGCACTCATTCGAAACCCCTGAGCGGGCCGTGGATGAAGCGATGGCGAGCGGCCAATTTCCGGTGGGCCTACCGTTTCTGAGGAAGACAAGCCTGAACCTTTTGAAGGCGGACTACAAATCGGACGAAGAAGCCGGGCGTGGAATTACCACGGGACTGGCGAGCCTCTACCGGCAGCGATATTCCGATGTGTATGCCAAGCGGGCCTCGGACATTCAAGCGGCTGGCCGCACGCTGCTCGCGATTTACCAGCGGAATGTATTCCCGGACCTGAAAGTGACCTGGGGCACATATCCGGACAATTTGGGGCATACGGATTATCCGGGCTGTTTTCGATGTCACGACGATGGCCATTCCAGCGTCGATAAGAAGACGATTACGCAGGACTGCGGCGCCTGCCACCAGGCGCTGGCGGTGGAAGAACCGGCGCCGGAGATTCTGAAGACGCTGGGAATCGCGGAAACGATTGCGAGCTTCGAGCGGCGGTAAGATGCAATTCCAATCGGGAACAAAGAAAAGGATGCAACCTATGCGAACGATTTTGACAGTGCTGGCATTGGGAACGCTGACGATGCCGGCTGTGTTTGGCGCGGATGCGAAGGCGGGGCAGGCGGATTACATGCGAGCCTGCAAATCCTGCCACGGACCGGACGGGACGGCGAACCCGGCGGTCGCCAAGATGATGAAGGTGGACATAAAGAATCTGGGCTCGGCGGAAGTACAGGCGCTGAGCGACGCCGACATGAAGACGATCGTCACGGAAGGGAAGGGAAAGATGAAACCGGTGCACTCGGTTACCGGGGCGTCGGTGGATGACGTAATCGCGTACGTCCGCACGCTGAAAAAGTAGGGCGGTAGAACCGTACCGGCGCAACGGCTGCAATGGGCTGGCCGGGGGAAGTGGCTCACCCCTGCCCGGCTGCAGGTTCGTAGCTACGGCTTGAGCACTCCGACCCTATCTGGTATATTCTGAGTGTTCTGCCGGAAGTGTTTTGGCGCCCGATACGAAAGGATGGTGTCTGGTGAGTTCCTCTAAAGACGAACCCAAGAAGAAATCGAAATCTCCCGTTTCCCGCCGCGGATTCTTGCGCGGTGTCGGCATTGGCGGCGGCGCGTTAGGCGCGGGAATTTTGGATAAGGCGCAAGCCGCGCCCGAATCCTCCGCAAGCGTGGCTGGTCCGGGCGTGGTTCCTATCA
>JBDTAT010000083.1:0-2528 GCA_039924505.1 Bryobacteraceae bacterium | reverse complement strand
AGCGCAACGGGTGCTCCGCGGTCCGTTTTGCGCGGGTTCCTAAAAAGCGAAAAGGACGCGCAGCGGTCCATTTTGCGCGTAATCCTTAGAGGTGTCATCGGCTCGCGTACTCCTTCTCCAAAACCGGCGCGCTCGTCAGTTCCAGAAATAAATCTTCAAGCGTCGGGTGCTGCGTCGCAAGATGCGATACCGCGATTCCGGCCTGCACAAGTATCGCGTTGATCTGCGCCGGCTTCAGGCTGGCATCCGGCGCGATCAGGATGCGGTCGCCTTCACGAGCCGCCGTGCAGCCGATTCCGGTGAGCAGCGCACGGGCGCGTTCCGGCTGATCGACCTTTACAACGATCGTTGGCCTGCTCCTCTTTTGAAGTTCTTCTGGAGTCCCTTCAAATTTCAGTTGGCCTTGTGAAACGATCGCCAGGTGCGTGGCTACTTGCTCAACTTCCGCGAGCAGATGGCTGGAGAGAAATACCGTAACGCCGCGGCGCTTGGGTAAATCCCGAACCAGGCTCCGCACTTCATGAATGCCGGCCGGGTCGAGTCCGTTGGTTGGCTCATCGAGCAACAGTAGCCCCGGATTACCGAGTAGCGCCTGCGCGAGTCCGAGCCGCTGCTTCATGCCGGAGGAGTAATTCCGCACCAGCCGGTCCGCCACTGCGGCCAAGTCTACCGTCTCCAGGGCCTCGTCAATGGCGGCCTTCGGCGCGCCCAGCAGCCGCCGGTGAACTTCCAGGTTTTCACGGCCGGTCAAATGCAAATACAGCGACGGGGACTCGACTAATGAGCCGATACGCCGAAGTAAGGCAACTCGTTCCGGCTCCAATGGGCGGCCAAACAGAGAAATTGTTCCCCGGTTGGGACGCTGGAGGCCGAGCACCATTCGAATGGTCGTCGACTTTCCGGCTCCGTTCGGTCCGAGGAACCCGTAGACGCTTTGCGGGGGCACGCTCAAATTCAGGCCGCACACCGCCGCGGTGCTTCCGTACTTCTTCCAGACGTCTTGTATCCGGACCGGAGTTTCCATTTGATTCAACGCTGTAGACACCGAAGAAGCTGCGAAGTTCCCATTTTCTTCCGTTCTATGACAGTGCGTGTAGCGCTGCAACCGTTCCCGCGGGAAGGCCCATTCCGAGCCGCGCGCGCAAGCAAGCGGTTGCCCGGGATGCGCCGGATCTCGCCAGCAGCGTGGCCGTGTGATTCGGTATGAATCCCGCTTGACGTGTCTTGACAACAGTAATGGTGTCGTGCATAATCAAGTGGTTATTTAACCTATAGGTTATGCGATGACCGCCTCCCAGCGCCTCGATGCAACGTTCGCCGCGCTCGCCGACCCAACGCGCCGGGCGATCCTGGCGCGCCTCGCGTCGGGCGATGCGCCGGTGGCAGAGCTGGCCAAGCCGTTCGCGATGAGTCAGCCCGCCATCTCCAAGCACCTCAAGGTGCTGGAGCGCGCGGGCCTGATTTCCCGCGGCCGCGACGCGCAACGGCGGCCGCGCCGGATTGAAGCCAAGCCGCTCGCAGGCGCCAGTGGATGGCTGGAAGGCTACCGCCGGTTTTGGGAGGGCAGCTTCCAGCGCCTCGACGCCCTGCTCGATGAGATGAAGACCCAGGAGAAAAAAGCATGCGCTCGAAGCGCTAGAGGAGAAAAACACCGATGAAGAACACTGGAACTTTGAAAGTAACTACGCCCACCAGCCGCGAAATTGTTATGACGCGAGTCTTCGACGCTCCCCGCCGCCTGGTCTTCGATGCGTTTTCGAAGCCCGAGCTGCTCAAACACTGGTTTGGACCGCGCGGCTGGTCGCTGGTGGTCTGCGAGATCGATTTGAAGGTGGGCGGCGTCTGGCGCTTCGTGCTGCGTGGCCCCGATGGAAAGGAAATGGGCATGCGCGGCGTCTATCGCGAGATCGCGCCGCCCGAGCGCTCCGTCCACATGGAGTCGTTCGACGACTACCCGGGTGAGTCGCAGGTAACCGCGGTCTTCGTCGAACACGGAGGGAAGACGACGCTCACGGCGACCGTCCTCTATGCTTCGCAGGAGATTCGCGACGCTGTGATTAACTCCGGCATGGAGCACGGCGCCGCCGAGAGCTACGACAAGCTCGCGGAGATGTTGGAGGTAATAACCGTATGAAACCAGGGAATTCCCGCGATCGCGGTTCCCCTGCGAAACGCAATGTTGCTCCGAAGGACGTTGACGAATACCTCGCTGGCGTCTCCGAACCCGCCCGCGGCGCCCTAAACAAGGTTCGCGCGGCGATCCGCTCCGCCGCGCCCCCCGAGGCCACCGAGGCCATCAGCTACCGGATTCCCTCGTTCAGGTACAAAGGACCCCTGCTGGGGTTCGCCGCGTTTCCGAACCATTGCAGTTTGTTCCCCATGAGTTCTTCCGTGGTGGAGGCGTTCAAGCATGAGCTCCAGGGCTTCCACACTTCCAAGGGAACCATCCGCTTTCCTGTGGGCAAGCCGCCGTCTGCCGCTCTTGTGAAAAAACTGGTGAAGGCGCGCATCGCGGAGAATGAAAACAA
>JBDTAT010000082.1:0-4864 GCA_039924505.1 Bryobacteraceae bacterium | reverse complement strand
GAAGTTCCAGGCTTTTACGCGCAGCGTGCGGCCGGATTGGCGGAGGCGCAGGATGCGGTGCTTGTCCTTGAGCACTTGCGGGGCGCCGTCGAGTTCCGCGCCGCTCACCAGGAAAAGCGGCGATGGATTGCCGTAACCGAACGGAGCGAGCGTGAGGACTTCGAGGATAGCCTCGTCGGTGGCTTCATCCAGCGAGATGGACGCGTCGAGCTCGAACGTCTGGCGAAAATCTTCGGGCGTGAGGCGGCAGGCGGCGTAGGCATTCAAGCGCTCACGGAATTCGGCGACGCGGTTGACCGGGAGCGTGACGCCGGCCGCCTGCTTGTGTCCGCCAAAGCGGCTGAAGAGATCGGACATGGATTCCAGAGCCTCCAGCAGGTGGAAGGCGTGGATGCCGCGGCCGGAGCCTTGCGCCAGACCGCCATCTTCGCCAAGGACGAAGACGGGACGATGGAAGCGCTCGACCAAGCGGCTGGCGACGATGCCGACGACGCCGCGGTGCCAGTCCGCGCCGGAGAAAACGAGAGCGGCGTGGGAAGGGGTGACGGGCGTGCGCGCGCATTCGTCGAGGGCGCGAAGGACGATGCCGGCTTCGGTTTTCTGGCGCTCCTGATTCAAGACATGAAGTTGCTGGGCGATGGCGCGGGCGCGCTCGGCGTCGGAGGTGAGGAGGAGCTCGATGACTTCATCGGCGCCGGCCATGCGTCCCGCGGCGTTCATGCGCGGCGCGATGCGGAAGGCGACTTGGCCGGCGGAGAGAGTGGCGCCTTGGGTGAAGCCGGAGACTTCGAGCAGGGCGCGCAGACCGGGGCTGCGTACGGTGTGGAGCGCTTCGAGGCCGCGTTTAACGATGACGCGATTTTCACCCGTAAGCGGAACGACATCGGCAATGGTGGCGATGGCGACGAGTTTCAGAAACGATTCGGTGACGCGGCGGACTTTTTCCGGGGTCCAGTTGAGGCGCTGGAACAAAGCCTGGGCGAGTTTGAAGGCGACGCCGGCTCCGCACAAATGTTTGTCGGGATACGCGGCGCCGGGCAGGTTGGGGTTCAGCACGGCGAGGGCGGCCGGGAGTTCGCTATCGGGCAGGTGATGGTCGGTAATGATGACATCGAGGCCGAGCGCGGCGGTTTCGCGGAGGACGGCGGCGGCGCGGATGCCGGTATCGACGCTGATGACGAGCTTGACGCCGGAGGCGGCCGCGCGCTGAAGCACGCCGGATTGCATGCCGTAGCCATCGCGCAGACGGTGGGGCACGTGATAGGAGGCGGCGCCACCGGCCAGCTCGATGGCCTTGACCAGAATGGCGACTGAGCTGGCGCCATCCACATCGTAGTCGCCGTAGAGCAGAATTTTTTCGCGGTTGCGGATGGCGGCGAGGACGCGCTCAACGGCGGGGGCGATGCCGGCGAGCAGGGATGGATCGTTGAGATCGTCGAGGGAGGGAGCGAGGAACCGGCGGGCGGAGGCGGGGTCGCGATAGCCGCGGTTCCATAGGACGCGGGCGGCAGGCGCGCGGAGATGAAGGACGGCGGCGAGGGTATCGACGGCGGCGCGGTCGTGACTGGCGAGCAGCCATAGGGGTTCGGGCATGGCCGCTTAATTCTGCGAGAAGTAGCCGCCTAGCGGCGCGTCATCATCTTCGTCGTCATCGTCGTCATCCTCGGGGAGGGCGGATTCGATTTCGTCGAGGATTTCCTGCAACTCGGTGAACCATTCGGCGCGGAGGTCGAACAGGTAGATGCGGCTTTGGTGGTCGAAGGAGAGTTCCAAACTCGCGGTGAAGCCCGAGTAGACGCGCAGCTTCTTGAGGCGAAGATCGAAGCGGCGGCGCTCGGCGGGATCGAGTTCGGCGTCGCGCAACTGCTCCAGCGCATGATCGATGAGGCCAGTCGAAAACTGGCGTTGATGGAGAACGACGATGCGGGCTTCGGCAACAGCCGCCGCTTTCAGGAACAGCTTGTATTCGGGGAAGCGATCCATGTCCCAGAAGACGAGTTGGAAGGGGTCGAGCAGACGGGAGGCGCCATGGAAGACCACGAAGTTGTGAGTCTCCATGTATTTCTGAATTTCAGTTCCGAGCGCGTCCAGGTTCTGTGGCATTATGAAATCGAATCCGGTCCGGAAGGGACGGAATGGTTGTCGAATGGATTCTACACCAGTGTACGAGGTTGCGGGAACGGATGTGTGAGTAGTGCTGGGGAACCGCTCCCTTACGGTCACGGCTCGGTTTCGGATGGTGCGGGTTGGTAGCGGATCGCGCGGGTTGGTAGCGGGAAGGGGACGATCGGGATCGGATGGGGCGGGTGGTAACGGAGGCGCGGGAGGGCGAGGGTATTTACTGGGTTTGGACTTTATATTTTACGTCGGCTTAACACCCGTATGGGGGCGGGTGTAACCTTCCCGAAGAATAGGCCACCATTATACTTAGTAGGGTGTATCACGACAGTCCGTAGTTCAGAAAGGGAATCCACATGAAAATCAGACTTATTTTGCTGGCATGCGCGGCGTTAGCGCTGACCAGCATCACCGCAATGGCGGCAGATGTCAGCGGCAAATGGACCGCGGAGGTCGAAGGCCGTAACGGAAACAAACAAACCCAGACGTTCACCTTCAAGGCAGATGGCAGCACGTTGACCGGCACGATGGCGGGACGGGGCGAGCCGGTGAACATCTCGGACGGCAAGATCGATGGCGACAACATCTCGTTTTCGGTGACTCGCGAGAGGAACGGAAACACGATGAAGATGAATTACACGGGCAAGATGTCTGGCGACACGATCGCGTTCAAGATGGGCATGGAAGGAAACGACACCACGCGCGACTTTACGGCGAAACGCTCGGCCGACTAAGAATCGAAGAGCTGGAATCGACCGCGAATGGTAGCCAATCAACGTGAATTGAGGACGAACCGGCCCTGTAGGTGGGGCCGGTTTTCCTTTTTAGTTTGGATGAGTTTGACGCTGGTGGTCGGCGGGGTGGAACAGACGGCGCCAGTGCCAGTGCCGCCCGGTTTGAGTGCAAGCGGGGATGTGCGGTCGGGGGGGCAACCGATTCCGGGGGCTACCGTAACGGCGGAACTGGGCGGAAAGAAACTGGTGACGGTGACCGACGACAGCGGCCATTACGTGCTGGATGGAATGACGCCGGGGACGTGGACTCTGGAAGTGGACATGTTCGGATTCGCGACGGCGAAACGCTCTGTAGAGGCGGGCGCGAGTGTGGCGAAGGTGGATTGGAATTTGGATTTGAAAGCGGCCGCAACGCGGGTCGCCGGGCGCGGGGCGGCTGGGACGGGACGCGGCGGTACACGTGGGGGCGCGGGATTCCAGAGTCTGGGATCGCAGGCCGACACGCAGATCGACGCGGCCATGGCGGCCGATAACGGTGGTGCGCCGCCGCCGGGCGCGACTTCCGGGAGCGCCGACGTAGCGTTGCTGGTAAATGGCAGCTTGACGGAAGGTTTGCAGAATACGGGGTCGCCGGCTCCGGACCAGGGCGGCGGACGCGAACGATTCGGACGCGGCGGCGGAGGCGATTCTGGCGGGACACCTCCAGGATTTGGCGGCGGGGACAGCGGCGGCGGCGGGCGTGGCGGGTTCGGCGGCGGCGGATTCCGCGGTGGCGGCGGCCGCGGCGGGGGAGACCGGAGTCAACGCAGGGGCCGGCCGGGGTCGGGCGAGATGATTGGCAATCGCGCCAATCGGGGCCGGGATCAAATTCACGGCATGGCGTCCTTTTCGCTCGCTAATTCCGCTGTGAATGCGAAGCCGTTTTCGCTGACGGGCCAGGATGTGATCGAGCCGTCGAATGCGCAGAGCCGGATCAGCGTGGTAGTCGGCGGCGCGTTGATTATTCCGAAGATCGTAAAAAGTCCGAACACGTTTTTCTTTATTAGTTATTTCGCGACACGCGCGCGCAATCCTTATAAAAATGTGGCGAGCACGGCGACGGCGGCCGAACGCGGCGGCGACTTCTCGCAAGCGGGGGTTTCGATTTACGACGCGTTCACGGGCGTGCCGTTTGCAGGGAACGTGATCCCGAAAAGCCGGATCAGTCCGATCGCGCTCGGGTTGTTGAATTACATCCCGCTGCCGAATCAACCCGGCACGGTGCAGAACTATCAGATACTGGCGTCGGTGCCGCAAAACTCGGACAATTTCGGATTGCGGCTGAACCAGAATGTGACTAGACGCGACCGGCTATCGCTGAATTTGCAATTGCAGCGGAGGGCGAATCAGAACTCACAGCTTTTCGGATACCGCGACGAGCTGAGCGGCTTCGGCGCGAACGTCACGGTAGGTTACACGCGGAATATCGGCGTGCGCGCGATCAATTCGGCGCAGGCGCAGTTCAACCGCAACCGGAGCAATACCACGCCGTTCTTCGCGAACAAGGCGAACGTGGCGCAGGAACTGGGGATTCAGGGGACATCGCCGAATCCAATCGACTTTGGGCCGCCGAACCTGTCGTTCACGAATTTTGGCGCGCTGTCGGACGGGACCGACTCGCTGGTGCGCAGCCAGTCGATGGGCGGGACGGAGAGCTTCTCGGTTCCGATTCACACGCACAATCTTTCGTTCGGCGCGAATTTCACGCGGAGCCAGTTGAATACGGTGACGGACCAGAACGGGCGCGGCGCGTTCACTTTTACAGGATTGTCGACCAGCGCACTCGACGCCAACGGCAGTCCGATCGCGGGCACGGGATTCGATTTCGCGGACTTTCTGTTGGGGTTGCCGCAAACCAGCTCCATCCGGTATGGCACGTCGGCGACGTATTTCCGCGGGTCGGTGGTGGGGCTTTTCGGACAGGACGACTGGCGGATTCTGCCGAATCTGAGCTTGAATGCGGGGTTGCGATA
>JBDTAT010000081.1:0-8605 GCA_039924505.1 Bryobacteraceae bacterium | reverse complement strand
CCGCCATGCGCCAGCGGCCACGGGAAATACGGCGATAGCACCGCGATGCGCCGGCGCGCCGGAGAGAGCGCGCGGCCTTCGATGATAGCGTGCTCATCCGGATATTCGGAGCGGTCGCGCTTCCATGTCCGCAACCAGCGGGGCCACAGCCATTGCGGGCGCAGGAAAATGCGGTCGAGCGCTACGCCGCGCACGAACAACCAGGACGCAATCGCGCTGTGCAGCCGCAAATGATGCCGCTCCAGCCGCGCGTTATAGGCGAGAATTTTGAGGGGCGCCAGCAGGCACGCAGCCATCCGCAACGGCCGGTCCGCTCGATCGCTTGTAAAAAGCACCGGCGCCAAGCCGACGCGGTAACGCCGGAATTGCCTGCGCAAGCGCCAATAAATGGTCCAAGCGGAACCCGTTTGCGGCGGCACCGTGAAATGACGGCGGCTGGGCACGAGCCCGCGGACTTCCCCGGCCATCGCCTCCGCCAGCGCCGGATCGCCGCTCAAGAAGCTGACCACCACGGCCTCCGGCTCCTTCCCCAGCAGCCGGAATATGATCGCCTTCACGCGAGCGGCAATCATGCGCGCGCCGGAACTACGGCGAACCGCAGAATCGCCACTGCAACCAGCGGCAACATCGCAACGCCGCCGCAGACCGACGCGAACCCGAAACGATCCACCAGTCCGCCGATGGCCGGCGAAGCGAAAGCCTGCATCAGTCCATAGGAAAACGTCAGCGCGGCTACGCCGAACGCCGCGCGCCCCGGGCCGAACAAATCAATCGGCATCACGTACAGGTTCGCGCTGAGACACGCCGACCAAAAATAGCTGACGCTGATGGCGGCCGCGGCCCAACCGGGCGACGGCATCAATGGAACGCCCGCCGTCAACAAAATGAACAGTGCGCTCAGCAGGCACACGCGCAGCCGCGCCCGCAAGACATCGACGCCGCGGCGAATCCAACGGTAGGCTAGCGCTCCGCCGCCGAGCCCCCCTAGCGTCGCGAAAAGTGGCGGAATCCAGGCGAACCGGCGATTGGCTTCCCCCTGCGTCATGCCGCGCGATTCGACGAAGTACAGCGTGGTCCAGTTGCTCCACAACGTGTAGATCGTCATCGCAAACACCGTTGCCGCCATCAATCCCCAGAACCGCTGGTCCCGGAGCAGATCGCCGACCGCGAACTGGCGCGCGTTCGCGGAAACGAGTTGCCGGGGCGTGCGGCGCGCCATCCAAAGCCACGCCGGTATCCACACAAAGCCCGCGGTGCCGCAAACGAAAAATGCCGATCGCCAGCCGTAACGCGGCGCGAGCAGTCCCATTACCAGCGGCGCCGCGATTCCGCCAATACTCAGCCCCAGTTGATTCAGCCCCGCACCCAGCGCCAATTCTTTCGACTCCAGGTAGAGCGCGCTGGCTTTGCCCGTGCTGGGAATCCCGGCCGCCTGCCACGCGCTGAGTGTAACGCGGCTGCCCACCAGTTGTCCGAAGTTGCGCACCAACCCGGTCGCCGCGCCGGCAATCGACCAGAAACCCACCGCCAGCGAGACGCCCAGATTCAATCCCACGCGATCGAGAAACAAACCCATCAGCGGCGCACTGATGGCGTAAGCGATCGAGACGGCCGATAGAATCAGCCCGTAGTCCCGATTAGTCAGTTGAAAATCGTGCTTCAACAACGGAGCGGCCGCTGCTAACAGCAGCCGGTCCATGTAATTCAACGAGGACGACAAAACGAAGACGGCCATCGCCACCCAGCGGAGCGGCACGCGCGAGCGCATTAAGGAAACTCTACCATCACGACATCGCCCGCAACGCCGAGCTTCGCGTCGGGCTTGTCGTTGTACTCCACGTGAATCCGCCGGTGCGCGCGCGCGGCGCCGCAAGCGAGTCCATGATCGCCGGCGCCATTTATCTCCACCTGGGCCGGATTCCGGACGATCAGCCGTGTCACCGGTCCATTGCCGGCTTTAATCACCAGGCGCGCCATCGAGCCCAGGCAATCGACGCGCTGTAGAATGCCGTCGAGTTTGCGCGCGCCGTGCGCGCCATCCCACCACGGAACCACTTTGGCGGGCGCGGGTGAATTTCCGTTTCCGGCCAGCGCACGATTGGCGCTGTCTATCGCCTGCTGCACTTGATCCATCGCCTGCTGGCGCACGCGCTCCAGGTCGCGCGCTTTCTCGTCCGCGATGCGGCGCCGCTCGGCCTCTTCATAGTCGGCGCGCTTCTGTTCCAGGTCGATGCGGGCCTGCCGGACGCGGGCTTGTTCGCCGGGAGTGGCCGCCGCGCGTTCGGCGCCCGACCACGCCTTCGCCGCTTCGTCGAATTGGTCCGCGGCCAGCGCCGTCTCGGCGAACGTCTGCCACAGCGCGGCGTTGCGCGGCTCCAGTTTCGCCGCCGCCTTCAATTCGGGAATCTTTCCAGCTGCGTCGGACGCGAGTTGCGACAAGCGGACATGCGGCTCCGCCCAGTGTGGATTCAGCGTTACGGATTTTTCCAGCGCCGCCTGAATCTTCGCTCGATCGGTTTGGAGCGCGGCGAATTCCAGCCACGCCGGCGCACTTCGGCTGCCACCTGTGGTTGCGGCGGTCAATCGGAGACGCGCTTCATCGGATTTCTTTTCCCGCGCGTCCAACAATCCCAGACCTGCATCCGCCTCCGGACTTTTCAGCGCGCCGTACGCCGTGCCGGCCTCCGGGTAATGCGCCGGGTTGGCCGCCAACAGATCGGCGAGCAGTAGCGCCGCGTCTGTCCGATCCCACGGCCGTTCCGGAAAATCGCGAACCTCATCGACGGCGCGCGCCGACACTTCGATGGTTCGAAATTGTCCAGCGGCCAGATACGCGGCAGCTTGTTTCAGAACCTCCGCGCCCGATTGGTCGAACGCGTTGTGCGCAGCCGAGTCAACGTCGCCGCCGTGCGCCAGATTCGCGATGAATACCGGCAGCCTCCCGGCGCTTTCGGGATTGGTCGCCAGCATCTGCAGTAGTGCCCAGTCCGGATTCCGTTCGTCCGGCGGCAGTGGCGCACCCAGCGTCACGCGGATGCCCTCGGCCGTCAGTGTCGCAAACAGATCCCGCAATCCGCGTTCAATGGGCGCCGGCATGCGTCCGGTGTTGGCATCGAGGAAAAGCTGCACGCAGTCGCGTAGCCATTCGCGATTGAGCGGCGTCCCGGCCGGCCACGCGCTCAGCCATGCGTCGCGCCCCAGCACGAACGATTGCGGAAGCGCATACGACCCGTATTCTTCGGACGTTCTGAGCAGAACCAACCGAATCGGCCAAACCAGTTGCGGATCGGTTTTTCCGATCAGGCGGCCCAGCGCGTTGCGCAACTGCTCCAGTTGATTCAACCGCGCACGCGCCGTTTTCGCGCCGGCATCGGTCACGATTTGAAACGGCCCGGAGCGGAATTCGCTCCAGTGGTCCGCGGCCCAGGCGGTCGTCGATACCACCAGCAGCAGCCAGACGATCTGCAACCGAACCATGATCTTAATTTTACGGGAGCCTGCGGCCGGCGCGGGTTGCCCGCCGCCCTCCAGTTTCAGTGGCCGCTATAATGAAACCCAATGCGGTCGGGTCATCGATTCGCGGATCGAGCGGCAGTTGGACTTTTCGCCACGCTCGGACTCTGCGCGCAAAGCCCGCCGTTGGCCCCCGACGTGCTCAATCTCGCCCATATTCGCGTCCACATGGCGGCCAACCTGGCGCGGCAGCCCAATTACACCTGCGTCGAAACGATCGAGCGCTTCGGACGGAGCCGCTCGTCGCGCAAGTTTGAATCCATCGATACCGTGAAGCTGGAGGTGGCGCTGGTCGGAGACCGCGAGATGTACGCTTGGCCGGGAGCGGGCAAGTTCGAGGACACCAATATCGGCAGATTCGTCCGCGACGGCGCCATCGGCACCGGCTATTTCGGCATGCACGAGCGCTCCATCTTTCTCTCCCGCGCTCCGGAATTCAGTTACAAAAATGAGACGCGGCTCTCGGGGCGCCGCGTGTTGCGGTACGACTACCGCATCCCGTTGTTTCTCAGCGATTATCACATAAAGGTGGGCGCGCGCGAGGTTGTGGTGGGCTATCATGGCTCATTCTGGGCCGACGCGAAGACTCTCGACGTGCTGCGGCTGGATGTCGACGCCGACGACATTCCGGTCTCGCTCGGAATTCTCGAAGCTGACAGCCGGATCGACTACGCGCGTCTGCGAATCGGCGCCGGAGATTTTCTGCTGCCCGTTTCCTCCGATCTCACGATGTCGGATTTGTGGGGCAATGCGAGCCGCAATCTGATGCAGTTTGCGTCCTGCCATGAGTACACTGGCGAATCGGCGCTTTTATTCACCGAGCCCGCGCCGGCCGCCGCCGCTCTCGCCCTAATGACCGCGCGCCCGGAGATTGAGGTCCCCGCGGGCCAGGTGGTGGAGTCGGAACTAAGTCGGCAGATCGACTCCCGCACCGCGGCCGAAGGCGATCCGGTCCACGCCGTCATTGCGCGCGACGTGAAGCGCAACGGCGCTATAGTAATCCCGAAGGGCGCGGATCTGACGGGGAGATTGATCCGCCTCGAGCGTATGGGCGAAATGTTCGCCGTTTCCATCGTATTTTCAGACGTGGAGTTTCCAGCAGGCCGCGATCGTTTTTCCGCCAGCCTGGAGAGCCTCGGCGCCGGCGCGCGACCGGGAGCCGCTATGATCGTCGAGTCGAACGGAAGCCGTCCATGGGGGACCTCCGCGTACCGTTCGTTGCAGCCGGCTCGGAGTGCTCCGGCGCCGCTGCCGGATACATTTTATGTCGCGGGCGGCCGGGTGCGCCTGCCGCGCGGATTTCGTATGGTCTGGCGGACGCTTCCGCCCACTAGCCAGGGCCACGCAAAAATATTGCCAAAATAGGAGAAGCCGTGATTCAATTTGGTTCCGACAATGGTGCGCTGTTCGAGCAGGCCTTCGGCTTCGCGCAGCAGCAGGTGCGCAAGCTGATGGAGCACCACCCTGACTTTTATCCGATGTACACCAAGGAGGGGCGCTGGCGGCATGAAGGTCCGGCGTGGACCCACTGGTGCGACGGCTTTCTGCCCGGAATGTTGTGGATCTTTCAAAATCATGCGGCGCAAAAAAACGGCGACGCCAAGTTCTGGCTGGAACAGGCGATTCGTTACACCAAGCCATTGGAGACGCGTAAGCAGGATCTGGAAGTACACGACTTGGGCTTCATCTTCATGCCCACGTACTACCGCTGGTATCAGAACAGCAAGGATCGCGCTCTCAACGGCGTGCTGATCGAGGCGGGCAAGACGCTCGCTCTGCGATTCAACGACAAGGGACATTACCTCCGCTCCTTTATCGCCGAAAATTCCCTGTTCATCGATATCATGATGAATGTCGGACTCGTGTTCTACGCGGCGCGTGAGACGGGCGACAAGAAGCTGCGTGAAATCGCGATGCGGCACTGCCTCACCACGCGCCGCGTGCTGGTGCGCGGCGATGGGTCTACCGCGCATGAAGGGCTGTTCGACTTGGAGACCGGAGAATTTATCCGGCAGACCACGCAGCAAGGCTATCGCGGCGATTCCTGCTGGTCGCGCGGCCTCGCATGGTCGCTATACGGATTCGGCGCCTGCTACGAGTACAGCCGCGATCCGCATTTTCTCGAAACCGCGCAGGCTTGCGCCGACTATTACATCGCCCACACTCCGGCGGATGGCGTCCCGCCATGGGATTTCAACGCGCCGATCGATAGCCGGAAACTACTGGACACCTCGGCGGCCGCCATCGCCGCCGCCGGCCTGTTGCGCCTCTGCCGCCTGCTCCCCGATCCGAGCAAGGGGCATTTCTACTGGTCCATCGCCGCGCGCATTTTACGCACCTTGTGCGAACAATACCTCGCCAAGGGCGACGCAAAATGGGAAGGCATTCTGAAGGGCGGCGTGTACCACGTTCACAAAGGGTTGGGTGTGGATGAATCGGTGATGTGGGGGGAATACTTTTTTGTGGAAGCCCTAGAAAACGCCCTACGCACGTTTTAAGCGCACAAGCCGCTTGGCGGATCTACCGCGCGGCCGGCTCGCCGCCATCCGCGTTATTGCCCAACCGGGTCAGCTCCAGCGTTGCCAGCGCGCATAGATACAGGCTGCCTCCGATCGTCAGTGTCAAGCGAAGTCCCAGATAGATCGCGAGCACGATCGCGACACCCGATCCCAGCACGCTGGCCGCCGCGTTCAGCGCCCAAGCCCAACGGATCGAAGCGTGATGCCGGACCTCGAGGCGCGAGAGACCGCTCGGAAAAGGCATTCCCATCAGGAACGCTACCGGGGCAATCACCAGCACCGTGATGCCGATCTTCAACCACAGCGGCAGGCCGACGCCGCTTTCGGCCAGCGGCGACACCGTAAAAGCCAACACAATCACCAGCGCCGTAACTCCGGCAAGCACCGTTCGCAGCCGCCGCTGCGATCCGGCCACTACGCTGCGGCTCCAGTAGCTGCCGAGGCCGCTGGCGATCAGCATGGAAAAAATGATGACCGTCAGAGCGTATGTCGGATGGCCCAGAAACAGCACAAATTTCTGAATCAGCGCCACTTGAATCAGGATATAGCCGGCGCCGATAAACAGGAAATACCAAAGGAACGCCAGTACACCTTTTTCACGCGGCAACTGGCTTCCCAGCATCACGCGCGGCAGCGCCAGAATCAAACCCGTCGCCAACAAACTGATTATCAGCAACTCGAACAGCATGGGCACCGCTTTGTTGATTTTGTAATCCTCACTCGCCGAATTGGCATGCGAGAGATACTGCCACAGATCGCGCGCCTGCACGGTATAGAAAAAAAATGGCCGGTCGTCGCCCACCGGCGTGACATTATATTGATACGAATTCTCATAGCGCTCAGGGTCCGGGCTCAGGAGAAGCTGGCCGAATTCGTTCACCGGCTTGTCGCCGGGCGCGTAGATCAATTGCTTGGCCGCGGCCTGCCGGATACGCGTCACATCGCCGGGCGTAAATGGTTTTCGCGAAATCAAAATTGTGTCCTGCGCGCCCCATCCGCCGAGGTTCTGGGCGTTGGCGCGAATCACGATGACGTGCCGCCATGTCTCGCGCTCGCCCAAACGCCCCAGCGCATCCATGGCGATGGTAACCAGACGCAGAGACTCGCGCGGCGGCTCGAACCCCCAGCGTGTGAACGCCATTAATCCATCGCCGGTCAGGTGCGTCAAATAGTCGTAGAACGCGTCGGTCGTATAAAGATTGTTCTCGGAAAGCGCAAACGCCCCGGCTGCCGTGGACGCCCATGTGTCTACCAGCGTCGCTTGCAGCACTTGAAATTTTTCGTGCGTGCGGCGCACAAAACTGCGGCCATCCTCCACAACAATGTGAACTTCCGGCCGGAAGTACAGCCGCTGGCTCAACTGCGGATACTTCTGCCGCATGATGGTGGTAGCGATAATCGGATTGATTTCGACGCCCGTGATATCTTTACTGCCGGAGGCGAACGCGCGCGCCACATCGAAGCCGCCGCCCGGTCCGATGATCAGCGTCTTCGCAGCGGGCCGCAACACGTAGGGATATCCGGGGCCATCGAGCAGCAGACCGGAGCGTTCTTCCGCCGTCATGTGGTCCCAGTCGTAGTTCGCGATGGTGGTTGCGGCGTCGGCGTCGATGATGATGCTCATGCGGCCGGTGTTGCCCTGCTCCGGTGTCAGCGCGATGCGCGAGAAACTATTCCACTTGACGAAAATCTCATTTTGGAGAGGATGGCCCTTGGCGTACTTCAGATCGATGACGTGTGCTTTCGCGTTGAACACGATCAGGACCAGCAGCGCCAGCGCCAGCACCACGGCCGAGGCGCGGCGGCGGTTGGCGCCGGCCAGATTGAACCACATGGCTGCGGAGACGGCGTAGAGAATGGCCGCCGCGATCACCGTATTCGGGCCGCCGACCAGCCGCAGCAGCGGCACCAGAGCCAGACAGCCGGCTGCCGCGCCCAACAGATCGGAAAAATAAACGCGATCGACGCGGTCGATGGCTTCCGATACGGCGAGCGATACCAGGGCGCCGGCCAGAAAAAAAGGCAGCGCGCTGGCGAAATAAACCATCGCCAAAGTCAGGTTGCCCAACTCGCCGGCGCGCGAAATTACGAACGTCAACGCCGCCACCACTACCAGCGCATTCAGCCACGCCAGCATGCCCAGTTTTGAGTACAGCGCGCCGGGCCGCGCCGCCACAACGTAGGAAAACACGCCGCCGGCGCCTAGGCCAAACATGGCGATTGAAATCGCCAGAAACGCGAAATGGTAGTAGAAAACGACCGAAAAAATGCGCGTCAGCGCAAGTTCCAGCGTCAGCGTTCCCATTGTGGTGAAGGCGACGCCAAGATAGTATTGGGGCCAACTGACCTTCGCGTTGGCGGCGTGCTTACGAGAGCTGACCAGAGACAATATACTACTTTAGCGCAAGTAACATGTTGCATCGGCGCGCCATCATAAGCGCAAAGGGTGCGGCGCGCACGTGCCGCGCGTGACAGGAATTATTTCACGCCGCACTCCGTTTTGCGCGGGTTCACTAGAATGATGAGATGCCCAGGAAACCGAAAATCAAAGATCGCTTCGATCAACCGAACGA
>JBDTAT010000080.1:0-7827 GCA_039924505.1 Bryobacteraceae bacterium | reverse complement strand
TGGCTTTCGGTCAGGGCACAACTTCGCGGCTGGTGGGTGTGGTTTCGGACCCGTCCGGCGCGGCCGTCGCCAACGTCGCCGTACGGCTGACGAACCAGGGCACGGGCACAACTTTTTCAACCACCACCAGTTCAGCGGGCAGCTACACGTTCGAAGCGCTTCAGCCTGGGATGTATGAGGTGTCGGCGGAGGCTCCGGGTTTCCGCAAATTCACTTCGAGCGGCAATAACGTGACCATCGGACAGCCGGCCACCGTCAACATCGCGCTCCAGGTGGGTGATGTTACCGAGAGCGTCGAGGTGAGCGGCGCGGCCGAGGCAGTGGAGACCAGTTCGTCTGGAAACCTGGGCAACGTGCTGGAGGAAAAAGCGATTAAAGATTTGCCGATCGTGGGATCCCGCGGCCGCAATCCCATCGGACTGGTGGATCTGCAGCCGGGCGTTATCGACACGCAGGCCATCAGCGGCGGCGCGGTGATTGTGTTCGGGTCACGCGACCGCGCCTGGAATTTCACTCTCGACGGCATCGACAACAACGAGAGCAGCAGCGGCGGATCGGATTTCGCTCCCCTGCGGACGAATCCCGATTCCCTCGCCGAGTTCCGCGTCATCACTTCGAATCCCTCGGCCGAGTACGGGCGCAGCAGCGGCGCTCAGGTGGCGATGATCACGAAATCCGGCACCAACGAGTTTCACGGCGGCGCGTTCGAGTTCTACCGCACGCCCCGGTTCAATGCCAACGAGTGGCAAAACAACTTCAACGGCATCGGAAAAGCGCAATTCGTGCAGCACATCTTCGGCGGCGACGTGGGCGGTCCCATCTGGAAAAATAAGACGTTCTTCTTCGTGAACGTGCAAGCGCTGACGGCGCTGCAGACCGACGCGACCACCCGCACCGTCTACACCAGTCAGGCCCGGCAGGGGCTGTTCCGTTATGTCACCAGCGGCAAGAATTCTCCGGCCGGCACGCCCGGGGCTTCGGTGGATGCGAGCGGCAACGTGTTGCCGGGCGTGAACGTGGCGTCGTATAACATTCCCGCCAACGATCCCCGGCATATCGGGATCGACAAGAGCATTCAAACGCTCGTCAATGCCGAGCCGCTTCCGAACGCCTTCAACGTCGGCGACGGCTTGAACACCGCTGGATTCGTTTTCGGCGCCGCCGGACAGGAGCGCCAGCACGACATCAACTTCAAAGTCGACCAGATCGTCAACGCCAGGAACACGGTGTATGCGCGCATTTCCTGGGGGCAGCAGAACACGAATTGCGACTCCGCCAACGCCGGCCTCGCGTTGTTTCCCGGCACTGGCTGCCAAGTGGATACCGACCGGAACCCCAAAAATTTTGCGTTCAACTGGCGCTGGAATCCGACGGCGCGCCTGACCAACGAGGCGGTGTTCGGGCTCAATGATTTTGCTTTTCAATTCGCCAACCCGCAAGCGGATTTGAACAAATTATCGATCCAAGGCGCTCCAGGGACCGCTCCCGGGACCGCGCCTGTCAGCACGCCGGTTTCAGACTTCGGCAATTCGCGGCAGCTCAAGACCTGGCAGTTCGTCGATAACCTCGCCTACCAGTGGAACAATCACGCCTTGAAATTCGGCACGAACCTGCGCTTGGGCCGCGAGATCGATTCACGCGGTAGCGTTGGATCCTACAACGCCGCAACCGACGTCTATTTCAATGCGGACATCGATAACGCAACGTTCAACATTCCAACCGCGGGGCTCAATCAATCGAACGACCTGCCGGCGCTCCAGAGCAGCATCAATTTCCTGCTTGGCCGCGTGGGAGAACTCCAGCGCGGATTTTCCGCGCCCAATGGACAGAGCTTCGCGACGGGCCTGCTGCCAATCGACACGCATTGGAACGAGTACGATTTCTACGGACAGGATAGCTGGAAGGTAGCCCGCAACCTGACCGTCGATCTGGGCTTGCGCTGGGAGATCAAGATGGCGCCGTCCTCGCCCAACTCCGTTTTGTCGCAGCCGGATCAGCCGCTGGTCTTCGGCGCTCCGGCCACCAACACCGCGGCGTGGGTTCCCGGATCGCTGTTCAAGAATAGCTTCGGTAATCTGGGGCCGTCAATCGGTATCGCCTGGGATCCGTTCGGCACCGGCAAGACTTCGATTCGTTCCAATTACCGCATTGCTTACGACCGCGTAAACAGCTTCGTGTTTTCATCGCAGATCCTCAACAACCTTCCGGGGCTGATTTACAGTCTCGACAACACAGCTATCGGGCAGACCGACACCCGGCTTTCATCGACGCAGGCGCTGCAGCCGCCCGCGAACGTGAGCCCGTCTGCGTTCAAGCAACCCGCTCCGTTTTCGTCTTCATCGATCGCGGTGGCCGACCCGAATCTTAAGTTCGCCACCGTTCATGAATGGGACTTCAGCATCCAGCGTGAACTTTGGAAGGGCCTCGTGGTTGAGGCCGACTACGTTGGCCGCCGCGCCTATCATTTGCTCGGCGCCTATGACGCGAATCAGCCGAATTCCTTTGCTCCCGGCATCGAGGACGCCTTCAACATTGTTAAGGCAGGCGGGCAATCGGACTTGCTGAATCGTCTCTTCTCCGGAGATAACCGGGTGGCGGCGGGCAAGACCGCGTCGGACATGATCCGCTCGCAGTATGTCAGCCAGCTCAATCTGAACAGTTTTGCCGCCATCCTCAGCTCGATAGGCCGGCGCATACAGTCCACGCCGAAGGGACCGATGAATGTCACCGCAATTTCCGGCGCAGGTCCTTTCGCGGTGATTCCGTTCCCGCAGTTCTCCGGCGGCGTGACGGTGCTCGACTCGAACGACTTCTCTACGTACAATGGCATGGTGCTGCAGGTCCAGCAGCGGCTCCGCCATGGGATTTATTTCCAGTTCAGCTACACCTTCTCGAAGTCGCTTTCCACCCGCGATTTCGACCCTACTTTTACGGTTTACAGCAGTCAGAATTCTCAAGGCGCAAGCTCGACTCCCTTTGACATTTACAACGGCCGCAAGCTGAATTACGGCGAACCTCAATCCGATCACCGGCACGTCTTCCAGGCCCACGCCACGGTGGAACTGCCGTTTGGCCAGGGTAAGGCCTATGCCAACCATCTGCCCGGTCCTGTCGATCGCGTGATCGGTGGCTGGGAATTTGCTCCCGTTTTCACGTTCTACTCCGGGCGGCCGTTCACGGTGTACTCGGGGTCGGATACGTTCGGAAGCGTGGTGCAATCGACAGCGAACTGCAATGGCTGTTCGCATGACCTCGGCGGACTGCAGCAGGTGAACGGCTACACCTGGTTCTTCAACCCGAACACCGACACAGCCAAGTTTAGCGTCCCGGCCGCCGGATCGCTCGGAAATACGGGAAAGGGTTACTTCTTCGGACCGCCGGTGTTCGACATCGACATGGCCCTGATCAAGCGGATTCGGATCCGGGAGAAAATGGAACTGGAAGTGCGCGCCGACGCGACGAATATTACCAACACGCCGTCCTTTGGTCTGCCGACGGCGACGTTTACTTCATCGACCTTCGGCCGGCTCGGGAGCACGGTGGAAAGCAACGCGCGGAGGATCCAGTTAGGCGTGAAGTTCAATTTCTAGGTCTTCGACCGCGAGATTCGGCGCGCATCGGGCAACCGGATTAGAATACGCTTCCGAGCCGTGACCGTAAGGGAGCGGTTGCAGATCGAGGGGCAATCGCCTCGCGGTCGAAGACCCGGCTTCAACCGTCGGCGCGGAGCGTGGCACAATTGAAGTTTGCATCCCGTGGCGCCACTGTATTATTATTCATCTAGCTGAATAAACAATCAGCCCATCGTTCACGTGCAAAAAGAGACTCGATCCGGCGCCGCGGCTGCTTCCGATTTGACCAGCGACCTCGATCTGACGCGGGAAGAATTGGCGCGCCTGCTCGATCTGGCAATCGAGATGAAGCGGACGCCCGTCCGATACGCGCAGGCTCTCGCCGGGCGCTACCTCAGCCTGCTGTTTGAAAAACCGTCGCTGCGGACGCGGCTCACCTTCGAGCTGGCCATCCAGCAACTGGGCGGCGGCGCCGTGCTTTCCACCGGACCCATCGGAGACCGCGAGCCGCTGAAAGACGTGGCGCGGAATCTGGCCCGCTGGACCGACGCCATCGTCGCGCGCACGTTTTTGCAACAGACCATCGAGGATCTGGCCCATTGGTCTAGCGTGCCGGTGATCAACGCGTTAAGCGACATGTACCATCCCTGCCAGGCGCTGGCCGACGTCCTGACGCTCAAGGAGCGCTTCGGCGAATTGCGCGGGTTGAAACTGGCCTACATCGGCGACGGCAATAACGTGGCGCACTCCCTGATGCTGACCTGCGTGCGGCTGGGCATGACGTGTGCGGTGGCGACGCCCGAGGGTTATTCGCCGAACGCGGAAGTGGCCGCAAAATCACGGGAATTGGCGGCGCAATATGGCGGCGCGCTCGAGTTGAGTCACGATCCGCCCGCGGCTGTCGCCGGAGCGCACGCCGTTTACACCGACGTATGGGCCAGCATGGGCCAGGAATCTGAAGCCGCCAAGCGGCGTGCGGTGTTCCAGCCGTTCCAGGTGAACGAGAGCCTGATGGGGCAGGCGCCGGCGCACGCAATCTTCCTGCATTGCCTTCCCGCCAAGCGCGGCGAGGAAACCACCGATGGCGTCATCGAATCGCCGCGGTCGGCGGTGTTCGATCAGGCGGAAAACCGGCTGCACGTGCAGAAGGCGCTGCTATTGACGATGCTCGGGTAGAATTGATCCTGAGACTAAACTAAATCTTTTATGGGACAAGCTAAGAAAGTAGCACTCGCGTATTCCGGCGGCCTCGATACCTCCATCATCATTCCGTGGTTGAAGGAGCATTACCACTGCCAGGTCGTCGCGGTGTGCGGCGATATCGGACAGGGCGGCGACGAACTTAACGGCCTGAAGGAAAAGGCCATTAAAACCGGCGCGTCTGAAGTACACGTCGCCGACATGCGCGAGGAGTTCGTTACCGAATACTTGTGGCGCATGGTGCGCTCCGGAGCCGTCTACGAGCATAAATATCTGCTCGGCACGTCGATCGCGCGTCCTTTGCTGGCCAAGCGCCAGGTGGAAGTGGCGCTTGAAACCGGTTGCGATGCCTTGGCCCACGGCTGCACGGGAAAAGGTAACGATCAGGTCCGGTTTGAGTTAACCTACAAGGCGCTCGCGCCGCACCTTCCGGTGATTGCGCCGTGGCGCGAATGGGACATCGTTTCGCGCGAAGACGCCATTGCCTATGCGGCCGCGCACAACGTGCCGATCGCGCAATCCACCACCAAAATTTACAGCCGCGACCGTAATATCTGGCATATCTCGCACGAAGGCGGAGCGCTGGAAGATCCCGCCAACGCGGCCCCGGATGAAATCTGGATGCTGACGAAGAGCCCGAAAGAGGCCCCGGACAAACCGGCCGACGTGACCATCGGCTTCGAGAAGGGCATGCCGGTGTCGGTTAACGGCAAGAAGATGGCCGGCGTGGAACTGCTCGAGACACTCAACAAGATCGGCGGCGAAAACGGCGTCGGACGCATCGACTTGGTCGAAAATCGTTTCGTCGGCATGAAATCACGCGGCTGCTATGAAACCCCGGGCGGCGCGCTGATTATGGCCGCGCACCGTGAACTGGAAGCGCTGACGCTCGATCGCAGCACGCAGCATTACAAGCAAAAGCTTGCCCTCGATTACGCCGAGCTGGTGTACAACGGCCTGTGGTTCACCCCGCTGCGCGAATCGCTGGATGCCTTCTTTGAGGAGGCTAGCCGGACGACGACCGGCGAGGTGACGTTGCGCCTCTACAAGGGCAATGTCGATCCGGTCAGCCGGAAATCGCCCTATTCGCTATACTCGCTCGACATCGCCAGTTTCACCATGGGCGCCGAGTACGATCAGAAAGACGCGCGCGGTTTCATCAACCTGATCGGGCTGCCGATTCAGGTGCGGGCGTCGCTCGCGGCCGGCAAGTTGAAGTGATCGCATGAAACTCTGGGGAGGGCGGTTTGAGGAGGGGCCTTCGGAGATATTCGAGCGGTTCTCCGGGTCCCTGCACTTCGACCGCCGGCTGATCGATGCCGATATTCGCGGTTCGCAGGCGTTCGCGCGCGCGCTGGAGCGCGTCGGGATTCTCACCCCGGCCGAGCGCGAGCGCCTGGTGGCCGCCTTCGATCTGATCCGCGAAGAGGCGCGGGCGCCCGGCTTCTATGATGGTGCAACCGACGAAGATGTCCACACGCTGGTGATCCGCAAATTGCAGGAGCACGCCGGAGCGCTGGCCGACAAGATCCATACGGGACGCAGCCGGAATGAGCAGGTCTCGCTCGACACCCGGCTTTGGCTGCGCGACCAGATCGACCGCGCGCTGGAACTGGCGGCCGGTCTAATGGAATCGCTGCTCGCCTTGGCGCGCCGCTATCCGGATGCGGTAATTCCGGGATACACGCACATGCGGCGCGCGCAGGCGGTGTTGTGGCCACACTATCTGCTGGCCTATTTCGAGATGTTCGCGCGCGATTGCGAGCGCTTGCACGACGCGCGCCGGCGGGTGAACCTGTTGCCGCTCGGCTCCGGCGCGCTAGCCGGTAGCGGATTCCCGTTCGACCGCGAAGCCCTTGCACACGAGCTCGGATTTGCCGGTATTACGCGCAATAGCATGGACGTTTCCGCCGACCGCGACTTCGCGCTCGACTTTCTGCACGCCGCGTCGCTGCTGCTGTTGCATTTGAGCCGGCTGGCCGAGGATTGGATTCTCTATTCGAGCGACGAGTTCGGATGGCTCGAGTTGGGCGACGGCGTCACCAGCGGTTCCAGCCTGATGCCGCAAAAGAAGAATCCGGATTCGCTCGAATTGATTCGCGGCAAATGCGGCCGCGTGTTTTCGAGCTACACGTCGCTGTTCGTCACCATGAAGGGTTTGCCCACCACCTACAATCGCGACATGCAGGAAGACAAGGAGCCGTTGTTTCAAGCGGCCGATCAACTTTGCGGCTCGCTTGAAATGGCGCGCGCGGTGGTGAATTCAGTGAGCCTGCGCGCGGAGCGGCCTGCGGCCGCGGCCGAGGAAAGCTGGGTGGTGGCAACGGATCTGGCCGAGGCGCTGGCGCGCGCGGGCACGCCGTTTCATCAGGCGCATCAGATTGTCGGCCGGCTGGTGCTCGAAAGCGTGCGCGCCGGTAAACAGCCGGGCGACTGGACCCCGGAAGCGCTGGCGCAATTCGCCCCAGAATTTTCTCCGGAAATGGCCGCGCTGTTGAAACCGCGCGAAGGGATGTACACACGCGAAATCCCCGGCGGCACGGGACCGCAATCGGTGGCGCAGGCAATGGAGGAAGCGGAAGCGCGCCTCTCGCGTCTCCGTTCGGAATGACCAAGGCATTCCGGCAGGGCCAGATACTGAAGCTGGTGCGCTCCCGCGCGATCGCCACGCAACAGGAACTGGCGCACGCGCTGCGGCGGCTGGGCGTCGAAGCCACGCAGGTGACGTTATCGCGGGACATCCGGGACTTGGGACTGGTAAAAACCGCGGAAGGATACCGCCGGATCGCGGCCGAAGCCGCGGGGCCGAATCTGGCGACGGTGGCCGCTGAATTTCTGTGGGACGTGCGCGTGGCGCGGAACCTGATTGTGCTGAAGACGTCGCCGGGGCACGCCAGCTCCATGGCCGCGGCGCTCGACCAGGCGGAATGGCCGGAGATTGTTGGCACGCTGGCGGGCGACGACACGGTATTGGTGGTGGCGCCGGATGCCCGCACGGCCAAACAACTCAACCGCAAGTTGCGCGAATTTCTGGCGGCGCCGGAGGCATGAAATG
>JBDTAT010000079.1:0-3551 GCA_039924505.1 Bryobacteraceae bacterium | reverse complement strand
GGTCCGCGCTGTACGCATTGGTTTGCAGACTGAACTCATCGAGCGCATCCGGATTCGGAAACACCGACGGCGTATTGAAAAATGGATCCTGATTGTCGGCCCCGTCGAGCGTATAGTTGTTGGAATTCGCCCGCGACCCATTGATGGATACGGAATCGTTTTCCGCCTGTCCCGCCCCCGTAATGCCGCCCGATCCCGCAACCAGATACTGCAATTGCAGCGGATTGCGCCCGTTCAAGGGCAGTTCGATAATACGCGCGGAATCGATCACTTCCTTCAGCGCGCCCGATCGCGTCTCAACCTGCGCAACATCGGCCTGCACCGTGACGTTCTCCGTCACCGCGCCCAGCGTCAGCGCAATCGGCACGCGCCGGTTTTCGTTCACCTGCACGTGAATGTCCTGCTGGACGAACGTCTTGAAACCCGGCGCCTGCGCGGTCAGCCGGTAGTCGCCGATTTCCAGATCCGGCAGCACGTAGCCGCCATCGGCGCCCGAAACCGTTTGCCGGTTCTGAGCGGTGGCGGCGTTGGTCGCCGTAATATTCGCGCCGGCGACCGCTCCGCCGGTTGGATCGGAGACCGTCCCATAGATGGTGACCGTCCCCTGCGCCAATAACAATGCAGGCGCAAGAAAAACGACCGCCGCGAGTGCTGCCAGTTGCATCCGCCGCCATGAGCGTCCCCCTGCCGTCATCTCCGCCAGCCCATTCCGACCCGCGCCAGCCCCATTCCGAGCCGCGACCGTAAGGGAGCGGTCCTCAAACACACCGTGCGCCCGCCCGCTAATTCCGCCCGCATAAATCCGGCGTCTGGCACATGCCGCCCGGGCACGATGGCGCCCCCGTGTTCGCGCCCGGCCCCGCGGAATGCGCGGCGAACGTCGAGAGTTCCTGCCTCAGATGATCGCGTCCGCAGGAGGGGCACGCCGGCGCATCGTCGCTGCGGCGCACCAGCTTCTCAAACTTCGTTCCACAGTCGGAACAGCTATATTCAAAAATCGGCATATCGAATTTCCTCATTCCAGAAGTGCTAACGCTATTTTATCCATGAACTGGTGGACCGCGTCCGAAGACGAATTGAAATCGTTGACGACGATGGAGAACGCCAGCGGATGGCGGGACTTTCTCAACGCGTAACCGGATAGCGCGCTGGTGTGGCTCAGCGAACCGGTTTTAGCATGGATCATGTGCGCCGCGGTGGCGCCATTGAACCGGTGCTCCAGCGTCCCATCCTCGCCCCCGATGGGCATCAACGCAATCCACGTATCCCGGTTCACCGACCCATACATCCACGCGAGAAGTTGCGTCACCGCGCGCGGCGTCACCAGCGTCAGCCGCGAGAGGCCGGAGCCATCGACGAAATGGTAATCGTCCGGTTCCACCCCAGCCCCCGCCAGAAAGGTCTTCAGTTCTTCCAGGCCTGCTTTACGGCTGCCGTGGCCGGCCTCCCGCAGGAAAAGCTCCGCGTAGAGATTCTGGCTGATCTTCGCGGTGACGCGCAGCAGCTCGACCAGCGCAGGCGAAGTGCGCGAAGCCAGCGTGACGGGTTCTGCCGGCGGCGCGGCATCGCCGGACGAGAACCGATGCCGCGCCACCGGTTGTCCATGAATCGCGATCCCGCGCCGCATCAATGCATCCGCCAGCGCCCACGCGGCGAAGCGCGCCGGATCGTCAACAGCAAGTGTTTCGGTCTCTGGCGCCCTCACAGTGCCGGATAGCAACAACTGCGGAGAGCCGGCGAAACGGTCGGCCACAATCTTCGTTACATCGCCGGTGCGCACGCGGTTGTCCACCCAGAAGTATTCGAGCGGCGGGTCGAAGGAAAGCTGCGCCGCGGCGCCCGGCCGGTCCCCCGGGTTGATGGTCAATCGAAACATGTTGTCGTTCAGCGTCAGGGCGCTCACCGGCGCGCCATAATCCCACACGGCGTCGGCTTCGGCCCAGCCTGGCGGATACGGTTCCCACACGTACGCGGTGTCGTCGCCAACAACGTCGCCGTCGATCCGCCGTATACCGCTCGCCGCGATTTGATCCGCCAGATCCTCGATAGCGCGCATAGCATCGCCGCGCGGCGCGTCCTTATCGTAAGGAATAGGTTGGCCGGTGAGCGACGGATCGCCCGACCCCTTCAGCACCAGATCGCCGCGCAGGCGCCCCGTGGAATCGGGCGATACCGCCGAAACTACTTTGGTTTCGTAACGATACTCCGGACCCAGCCGTGTTAATGCGAGCGCTGTGGTGAACAGCTTTGTGTTCGATGCCGGAATCAGGAAATGAGTCGCGTTCTTCGAATAAATCGAGCGGCCATTGGTAAGGTCGACGACCTCAATGCCGTAAAAAGATCGCGCGGCCGCGGGCGACGTTTCAAGGATTCGCGCAATCCGGTGCTCGAGCGACGCCGCATGGATGCCCGTCACCGCGATCATCGCAATGGCGAGTGAACGCATGACCAATGAACTGGCGCTACCTGGCATAGTACGGCTTCGATGGCAGGATCTGTTCCAGACCGGCATAGAGAGACAACACCGCGTTGCCCGAGCCCTGGAACGCAGCCAGCAAGTTGCCAGGTTGGCCGGCATTGGTATTCCGCAGCCGTTCGAGCGTGGAATAGGCGTGGCAGAACCATTCCACCGGTTGTTCCTGCTGCAGATCGGAGCTGGCGAGAAACGTGACGTAGCCGTTCAGAATTTTATCGTGTTCGCCGCCCGAGGGTGTCAACTCCAGCAGCGCCTCATACACGATGGCCTTCTGATGAAAGAAGTCGGCCTCGGACGGCTCCGCCGTTGGTTTCCAGCTTTCCATTTCCTGCAGAAAATCGGAAAGCCCGCTCTTCCATTCGCGCGTATTGCGCGCCGCGTCGCTCAGCGGCCGGCCCTGCGGATCGAAGCGCAGCGCTTTGCCGGCCATCAGGATTTGCTTCGCATCGCCCGACTCCCAATACCGGTCTACCTTGGCCACGGCGCCGGTGCTGGACGCTTGAATCTCGTCGTTTTTGATCTCGGGAGTATCGCCATGGAACTGCGAGTTGAACCATTCGACCACCTTGGCCGGCTCGGACGTTCGCGTCATGGCCCCGGCGTTGTCGCCGCAGCGCGCGCCGGAAAGATTGGCCGTTAGATACTTGCGAAATCCTCCCACCAGGCCATCGGTGGCCAAGCCTGCGCTGCTGAGCGATTGCGCGAGCATGAATACGGACTGCTCCAGCGGAGCGACGGCCACGCTGAAGGAGCGGTCGTCGGATGGCATCGACTCCAGCCTCGCCAGAAACGCGCCCTCGGCCACCTGCAATTGTGCCGGCGTCAGGCCCTGCCCAGCAACGATACGCGCCGCCGGCGCGAGTTCGGCGTGCGCGGTGATGCGCGAAAGGTACAGAGTCAAAAACTGGACCTGCTCGTCTTTTTCGCGCTCCGCGGGAGTGAAGCCGGCCGCCAGCACCTGTTGCAGCGTCTGATAGAAATCGTCAACGTCGTACACTAGAGCGTCTTCACACGTGCGCGGTTCAAGAGCCGGCTTCACGATGTTGGTAAACAGCTCGCGCGCGCGCGGCTTATC
>JBDTAT010000078.1:0-9946 GCA_039924505.1 Bryobacteraceae bacterium | reverse complement strand
CTTTCAACGACGACGGCATGGAGAGCTTGAAGGGGATGACGGAGTTGGAACGGCTCGCGTTGCGCGACACACTGGTGACCGACGATGGACTACAGTGGATCGGCGGCCTGAAAAATCTGCGCGAGTTGGACCTCTACGGCGATCGAGTTTCGGATACGGGTCTCGCGTACCTGAAGGACCTGACAAATCTGGAGGAACTGAACCTGCTGGGCGCAACGGTCACCGACACGGGCCTGAATGCGCTGAGCGGGATGACGCACTTGCGGGATCTGAATCTCTACCGGACGGAGGTGACCAACGCCGGGCTGGCAGAGTTGAAGGGGATGCGCCAACTGGCGGACCTCGACTTGCGTTACACGCGCGTGACGCAAGGCGGCATCGACACGCTGCGGGCGGCGATGCCGAAACTGAGCGTGCAGTTTATCGCCGCCTCGCTGGAGCGCGCCGGAGGGGCGGGGACGCCGGCGATGCGCGGCAAGGGCGAGAAGGCGCTCGCCCGGTGGGTGCAAGCGATGGGCGGGAAGGTGGAGTTTGTGGCCGGCCGGCTGGCTGGCGTTTCGCTTGCCAACACAGCCGTCACCGATCAGCAACTGGCGAACCTGCACGAGGCTCCGGCTCTTCAAACGCTGAGCCTGGAGACAACGCAGATCGGCGATTTGGGCGCGAAGCAACTGGCCGCGCTCACTGGGCTGGTGGATCTGAATCTGAATCAGACGACAACTTCGGATACCGGACTCGCGGCGCTGGCCGGCCTCAAGAAACTTCGCAAGCTGAGCCTGGATCATACGCTGGTGCGCGGCGCGGGACTTGCCGCACTGCAAGAAATGACCGAGCTAGCGGACCTGGAACTGGCTGGCGCGGGCGTTTCCGAATTGCAGCCGCTCGCTAATTTACACAGCCTGGAGCGGCTGAACCTGAGCTATACCGACATCACGGATGAGAGCCTGGCGGCGCTGCAGGGACTCGACCGGCTGCGTTATTTGGATCTGACCGCGACCGATGTTGGCGACAACGGGTTACGGCAATTGAAGCCGCTTACCGGGTTGACCGATCTATTGTTGAACTACGGCCGATTCACGGACAGGGGCGTGCAGGCGCTGGCGGCGCTGCCGAATCTGCGGCGGCTGGAGGTGGCTCAGACGCGCGTAACCGACGCCGGCGTCACGGCGCTGGCAGATCTCGCGAGTCTTCAGCATCTCAATTTGAACTACACGAAAGTGACCGATCACGGGATCGCGACGCTGAAGGCGCTTCGGAACCTGACCGATTTGGATCTCGACAGCGCGGGCATTACCGACGCCGGCGTCGACGCGCTGGGGGCCCACGGCTCGCTGAAGGTGCTGAATCTTTATCACACGCTGGTTACGGAGAAGGGATACGCGAGCCTTAAGACCGCGCTGCCGGAGTGCCGAATCATCTGGGACCGGGATTCGGCATTGCCAAACCGGAGAGGAAGCTAAAGTGAATCGCCCGCGAACAAACACGCACGAACGCAGATGTATGCGCTTACTTTCGTTTGCGCTGATTTGCGCCGTTTCGCCGCTCGAATTGTGTGCAGCCTCCAGTCCGTTTGCCTGGATTGAGGAACTGGGCGGAACGGCGGTCCGGGATAACGCCGGACAGATTACCTCCGTCGATCTCCGCGGCTCGTGGGTGACCGACGCGGATCTGGGGATCTTGGCGTCGCTCCCCAACCTGACCCATTTGAATCTTGCGCACACGCGGATCACCGATCAAGGCTTGCACCAGTTGCGGCCGCTCCAGAACATCACGGATTTGAATTTGCTCTATGCGGAGCAGATTACCGACGAAGGTCTCACGACTTTCCGGGATTGGAAGAAGATCGAACGCCTCAATCTGCGCGGAGTCAAGCTCACCGATGCGGGGCTCGTACACCTGGCGGGGCTGACCAGTCTGGTGGCGCTCGATATCGGCTATGCGCAGATTACCGAGAGCGGACTCGACCTGCTTTCCGGGTTAATCAATCTGAAAGAGCTTTCGCTCGGCGGCAACAAGATGAGCGACGCCGGGCTTTACTTTCTCAAGTCGCTGCCGGAAATTACTTCGCTCGATTTGGATGGCACGCAACGGGCGGATTCCGGGTTGTGGTCGGTCGTGCTGACTGATGGCGGCCTCGACACCATCGTGACCTTAAAGCATTTGGAACGGTTGCGGATCGCCGGGACGAAGATCTCCGACCTGGGCCTCGACAGGATTGCGACGCTCGCCGACTTGCGGGAGTTGGATCTGGGATGTACGGCCGTTTCGGCTTCGGGAATCGCAAAGCTGGCACCCTTGACGAAGCTAGAAAAGCTGAGTCTGTGGGGAGCGAAGCGTGTGGGCGATGACGCCACCGAGCCGCTCGCCGCGATGAAAAGTCTGCGGTGGGTGGATCTATCGGAGACGCAGGTGACTCCGGCCGCGGTTGCGAAGTTGAAGGCCGCGAATCCGCGTTGCGAAGTGTTATCCAGATAAAAGCTTACGCCACGATGTCGTGGAACATGCGATCCGCGGTCGGGAAATGCTCGAGGCCCGCGCCCATTACTTCGTTCGCCAGCGTCAGATAGAGATCGGCGACCGTTCCGGTAGTGCGGGTATGAACGCCGACGCGCAAACGACCGGCGTGACCGGCGGCGATCACCGAGAGGCCGTTGTTCTTGTGCAGATTGGCCTCGGCATGCTCATGGACGAAGAGCAGGCAGCAGTGGTCGAGCAGCGTACCGTCCCCTTCCGGGATGGACTTCAGCTTTCCGACCAGATACGCGAACTCCGCGACGTGCCAGCGGCAGATGTCGCGCATAATGCGCTGACCGGTGCGGCCATCGGCGCCCGGCGCTTTGCCGTCGCGGTGCGTGTAATCGTGGTGGCGGGCGGCGGTTAAACCGAGCCATGGGAAGCGCGAGAGGCCCTGGCACTTGGTGAGCATGTAGGAAGCCACGCGCGTCTGCCGCGTGATGAGCGCATAACCGAGCAGATCGCTTTGGAGCTTCGATACGCGCGGCCAGTCCTTCATGTCGCCGTCGAAATCCGGCGCGTCAACCTGGCGGTAGGCAGGCGGCAGTGTAGTGATGGAGCGCTCCAGGTCGCGGATGGAGGCGAGGTGCTCATCCACGCGCACCCGATCGTCGCGGCCGAGAGCTTTGCGCAACTCGGCCGAGTCCTGTTGCACGGTGTCGAGGATGCTGCGCTTGCGGTTTACCCAACCGTCCTCGAGCTTGCCGAAGAGGCGGTCGAAAAGCCGGTGGGGGAGCATCTCGGGCGGCAACGCGCGGTCGCGGCCGGCCCAGCTCATATTGCGCTGGATGCTTTCGCCGAAGGATTCCTGTGTGACGCCGACCTGCAGCGAACGGAAGCGCGACTCGCTGCCGAGTTTCGCGGCCAGCATCTGATCGAACGAAACGCCCCCCGCGCCGCGTCCGGTGAACTGCGTGCCGCTCATCAACGCGCTCATCGAGCGATGATGATCGTTCCCGGGGCCGGGCAGCCGCGCCGCCGGATTATCCAGGCCGGTGATGACGTGAACGTCCTGCTTAAACGGCGCCAGCGGTTCCAGGCACGGGGTCAGCGTGTAATCGGGACCTGTGTCTTCGGGAATCCAGTATTTCTCGGGGATGCCGTTGCCGTTAAACCAGAATAAGAAGCGCGTCTCGATCGCCGTGTCCTTCCGGCCGACGCTCGCCGGCTCAGCCGCGTAGGCCGTGCCGAAGCGGTTGAACATGATGTCGAGCGGTGGCAATCCTATCCAGACGGGAAGACGAGAGAGCGTCAATCCCTTTAATAAAGTGCGGCGGGAAACGCTATTCCGTTTGTTGTCGGACACGGTCACGCCCTCCTGGCGGGAATTGAGTCCATTTTACTACAGAAACCATGAGGTCCTGGAAGCGATACCCGGACTCGCGGAAATCGCTAACGACGCGCGCGAGAACGGCGTGGTCGGCGGGCGTCTCCAGGCGCCCTTCTTCGTAGCGGAAGAGTTGCTTCGCCATGCACTGCTGGCATTGCCCGCTGCCGGCGAGAATCCGGCCGAGGTTCTTGGGCGAAGAAAAATCCGAATCGGGAATTCCGGCGATGTGCCCGCTGGCGTCTATCGGCAATTCGAAAGTGCGCGGCTTCTTGTCCAGCGCGTCGTGCGCCATGGACCGGATCTGGAGTTTGAGGTTCTTGCGGTACCGGCCGACGCCATCGTATTTCTCGAGGCCGAATCCTATGGGATCGATCAGGTTATGGCAGGTGGAACAGCTCTCGTTGTTGCGATGCACGGCCAAGCGCTCGCGGCTGGTCATGGGGCGATCCTCGGAGAGCGCGGGCAGATTGGTATTGACTCCGGGCGGCGGATCGGGCACGCGCTGGCACAGAAACTGCTCCCGCACAAATAGTCCGCGGGAGGTGGGCGAGGTCTCGTCGGGTTTGCTGGTGAGTGAGAGGAACGCCGCTTCGCCCGTGAGGCCGGCGCGATCCGAGTCCGGCGGAAAGGGAACTTTGCCGAACTCCTCGGCCGGCGCCGGGAGACCGTACACGGCGGCCAGGTCGGCGTTGACGAACGCGTAATCGGCAGTGAAGATGTCGAGGAAATTGCGGTTGTTCCACACCGCGCCGGAGATCAGGCGGCGCGTCTCCTCCGTCATCGCCTGCGCCAGTTCCGGAGTGAACAGCGGATACGCGCGGCGGTCCTTGACGGCGGTAAGGACGCGGTCGAAACGCAGCCACTCGGACACATACTCGTCGAGCGAGCGATGCGCGCGCGGATCGGCGAGCAGGCGGCGGGCGGCGCGCTCGAAGCCGGCGGGTGTGTCCAGCTCGCCCGACGCGGCCGCGCGGAACAAGGCGGCGTCGGGCATGCTGTCCCACAGAAAATAAGAGAGCTTGGTGGCGGCTTCATAGGAACGCCAAGCGGGGTTCTCACCGTTTTCGGTGCGGAATAAGAACTCGGGCGATTGCAGCATCGCCTCGACGACAATCTGCGCGCCCTTCAAAAAATTCCGCTGCGCGGAGGCTTCGCGGGAAAACAGCGCCGCGTAGCGCGCTACTTCAACTTCCGAGAGCGGCCGGCGGAAGGCTTTCAAGCCGAAGGCGCGGACGAACTTCGACTCGCAGCCGGAATCGGAGGGGGACGCGGGCTTGCATGGGACCAAACCGTGCGTGTCGCCGCCGCGGAAGGCATCGCGCGCCAATTTCTCCGCCGCCGCGCTGTATGCGTCCGCGAGCAGCGGCCCGATATCCTGTGTCTGGAACTGATTCTTGAAACCATTGACAAAATCCTCGGGCGGGAACTGATCGGCGGGATTGCTTTCCTCGCCCAGCAGATCGCGCACGGTGTGGTTGTACTGGCTGTGCGTCAACCGGCGCAGAACCGGCACGATTTTGAACGCGGGCGCGTTGCCGCCAGTATCGTGCAGAGCAGCGGCGGTTTCGGCGGGAGACAAGTGCTCCAGATACGCGACCCAGGTCAGCAGCACGGCCTCTTCCTTGGTGCCCGGCGGAATGCGTTTGCCGCCGGTGTGGGCAATCCGTGCGGTCGGCTTGTTCCGCAGCAGCGACTTTTCCGGGTGCTGCTGATCTACCAGCTTAACAAGTGATAGGCCGAAGGCTTCGATAGTCGCGGGAGTTGCGCCCGGTTCCGGAAAATGCAGGCGCGTGGCCGCGGCGACGCCGTCTACGTTATGGCAGCCGCGGCAATTCGCCTTTTCGAGAATCGGGTAGAGGTTCTTACTGAAGTAGCCGGGCTCGGAAGCCGGGTCGTTCGACGCCGTGCCGGCCCCCGCGCAAACTCGGAGCGCGAGAAGCGCTGCGAGCGGCCATGAAAGCGGCAGTGAACCATATCGTGCCAGCCCGATCATACTCCCGGTCACATGAGGATCGTATCACAATCGATCGCGGAACGCGCCGGAAGGCTCAGCGAAATAGACCGGTCCTTTCGTTCTCATCGCTTCATCGATTACCATTGATCTGTGCGGAGGCGATCTGTGCAGAATCCCCTACTCTGTATCGCTGCCATGCTGGCCGTGTCCGCGGCGGCGCAGCAACCCACCCACCTGCGCGTGAACCTGGCGGAGAAGCAAGGGCCGCTCGAAATCGACCATATGGCGCTCGGGCAGGGGGGACTTTCCGAAGAACCGATGTGGGCGGAGCGCGCGACGGAAGTGCGCATGCTGCATCCGCGGCTGGTGCGACTGTTTATCCAGGAATACGTCGCCCCGATGCCAACGCCAGGCCACTACCATTGGGACACGCTCGACACCTCTGTCGATTTGATCCGGAAAACGGGCGCCACTCCATTGATGAACATCGATTTCAAACCGAAGGCGCTGTATCCAACCATCGACGAGAAGATCGTCGACCCGGTGAGTTACGAGCAATGGGAAGCGTTGATTTCCGCGATGGTGACGCACTATCGGGAGCGCGGTTCCGGCATTCTCTACTGGGAGATCGCGAATGAGCCCGACATTGGAGAGAACGGCGGCTGCCCGTATTTGTTCACGCCGGAGAGCTACATCCGCTACTACCAGCACACTGCGGCGGCGATCCTGCGCGCCGATCCGGGCGCGCGCGTAGGCGGGCCGGCGCTGGCAAATTCGCGGTCGCCGATTCTGCCCGCGCTGCTCGATGCCGGCGAGAAAAGCAGCACGCCGCTGTATTTTGTTTCCTGGCACATTTACAACAGCAATCCGCAACGGGTGCGGGAGACCATCGATTACGTCCATGGGCTGCTGGCGAAGCATCCCACGCTCCATCCCGAGACGATTCTGGATGAGTGGAATATGGCATTGCGCGATCCGCCGCAAAATCCGCAGTTCCAACCCTGCTACATTCTGGAAACGGTGTATGGGATGAAGGAAGGCGGGCTCGACTATTCCTGCTACTATCACATTCACGATTACCAGATCGATCCGGGCACGTTCGCAAACTTCATGTCGCCGCGCGGCGTAGCGCTGATGGCTCGGTGGTGGAACCGCAGCGCGCAATGGGACGGGCTGTTCGATTACAACGGCCGCGTGCGGCCCTCTTATTTTGCGTTCAAATTGCTTTCGCGCCTGACCGGCGACCGCCTGCGGATGGAGACTCCGGACGGCAACGTTCACGGTCTGGCGACCTACGACGAACGGTTGAGAATCTACAATGTGCTGATCTGGAATTTCGCTAGAGATCCGGCAAAGGTGGACGTGACGCTCGAAGGAGTTGCGCCGCAGTCGGTGCTCCGCCGCGTGACGCTGGATGCCGCGGCGCCGGGCGACGACGATAACGTCCGGCTTCGGCCCAGCCCTTCGGAGCGGCTACAAGCCGGCACGCAAGACGTGCATCTGGACATGGAGCCGTACGGCATCGCATTTTTTTCGCTCGAAGGCGGAAGGTAAGCGCCGGCTGCGGGGTCAGGCGATCCGATATTTCGCGATCGTTTCTTCGTTCACTTCGACGCCCAGTCCGGGACCCTCGGGCACGCGCACGCAGCCATCTTCGAGCCGCAGCGGATCTCTCACCATCGCGCGGCTCAGCGGTCCCTGCGAAGTGTTGAACTCAATGAAAACCGCGCGGCGCTGGTAGGCATTCAAATGCAGCGACGCGGCGGTCAGAAGATCCGACGACCAGGAGTGTGGAATTACCAGCACGTTGGCGCGCTCCGCCATGTGAACGATTTTCCGGGCGACCGTGAAGCCTCCGCAGCGTGTAAGATCGGGCTGCAGCACGTCGACGCGGCCGCGTTCGATGAGCTGCTGAAAGCCCCATTCCGTCGCCTCCTGCTCACCGCAGGCGACGAGTGTTTCGACGGTATCGGCGACATACCGGTAGCCGTCGTAGTCTTCCGGGTGCAGAATCTCTTCCACGAAAAACGGGCGGAAGGCTTCGAGCGAGCGGATTACCTGGACGGCCTGCTTCGGTGTCCGTTCCACGAACCAGCCGGTATCGATAAGCAAGTCGTTGGCATCGCCGAGCTCGCGGCGAGCCGCCTCGACCAGACGGACGTCGTGTTGCGGATTCTTTCCAAAAACGCCCCAGCCGAATTTGACGGCGGTAAAGCCTTCGTCGAGATAGCCGCGCACGGCCTCGCGCATGGCTGCGGGAGTGGGCCGGAACAACGTGCTGGCATAGGCCCGGACGCGATCGCGCCACTTACCTCCGAGCAGGATGTGAACCGGCTGGCCGTAGAACTTGCCCATGATGTCCCACAGGGCGATGTCGATGGCGGAGATGGCCTGGATGGCCACGCCGCGGCGCCCGTAATAAATGCTGCCGCGGTACATTTTGTACCAGAGGCGCTCGACTTCGAGAGGATTTTCGCCCACGATCAAGGAGGCAAGCCCATCGAAACATTCCATGCCGGGTTCGCTCCAGCGCGGCGCGTCGATGGCGGCCTTGATCACGGTGGCTACGCTTTCGACATCCGAATAGCCGGTAATTCCGGCGTCGGTGGAAACGCGCGCCACGCCCATGTAGGTTGGCCCGGACGGCTCCTCGGGCCCCTCGGGATTGTTGTAAAGTCCCGGCGATTTCAACACCAGCAATTCAACATTCGTAATTTTCATGTCCAGTCCTCAGCGTACAGGAGAAGGCCGCATTCGTTGTGCGGGATTGCGGAGGCGAGCTACACTGACAGTCTCATGCCTCCGCCGATCGTTTACAATCCCGCGCAGATCGATTTCGATAAGCCCGGAAAACACCATTACCAGGTTGCGTTTCATCTGGACTCAAGCTGGGGCTACTCGTTAGTCCCACTGACCGTTATCAACGGGCTGCGTCCGCAGCAAGGCGAAACGCCGCCGGGAGTGGTGGCGTTCGGCGGCACGCACGGCAACGAATGGGAAGGTCAAGTCGCGGTAAAGCGGCTGTGTCACGACCTGAGCCCGGTCGAAATGTCCGGACATACGATTCTGATTCCGCAATTGAGCGAAAGCGCGTGCCGCGCGAATCAGCGGACATCACCACTGGATGGCGTGAACATGAACCGCGCGTTTCCGGGGCAGCCGCGGGGCAGTATTTCCTACCGCATCGCGCACTTTGTGAAGACGCACATTTTTCCGCGGGTGGGCGTGGTGCTGGATATTCATTCGGGCGGCAACGAAGGCGGATTTCCGGTCTGCACGTCGTTTCATCCGATTTCCGATCCGAAGCAGCGCGCCGCGATAGCGACCGTGGCGAAGCTTTTCGATACTCCGTTCATCCTGATCTATTCGAGCGATATGGCGAGCGGACTGCTGACGGACGAAGCCGAAGCCGAGGGGAAGATCACCGTCGGCGGAGAGTTCGGGTTTGGCGAGTCGGTGGACCGCAAGGGCGTTCTGCACGCCTATGAAGGAATCAAGAACGTTTTGCGGCACTACGGAATGCTGGCGGGAGCCGTGGCGAAGATCGACACCGCCCGCGCCGCTCCACCGCGGTTCATGAACGCGGCCAATCTGGACGATTACGTGGCGGCGCCGACGGCGGGGATCTGGGAGCCGGCGATTGCTTTGGGCGACGAGGTTGCGGAAGGCCAATTACTCGGTTGTTTGCACGATTTCAACGACCATAGCGCGCCGCCGCTCGAAATGACGGCTCACCGCGCGGGAGTTGTGTTGATGATGCACTTTCCGGCGCGCACCGAAAAGGGCGTTACGCTCTACGTCATCGCACGCGAGATTGAACATCCGTAACCCGGCGTTTTCATGCCGCAGATGCCGATGCCCAGACTAGCAGCCGGAAAGATGGTTTCACCGTGGTTGGTGGTGGCGCTTCTGTGGGTCGCGTTTCTGATCAACTATGTCGACCGCCAATCGGTGTTTTCGATTTATCCGGTCTTGAAGAGAGACCTGCATCTCTCCGATCCGCAGCTTGGACTGGCGGGCACAGTGTTCATCTGGACGTACTCGCTGTGCATGCCATTTACGGGCCGCCTTGCGGATCTGTTCAGGCGGGACCGCATTATCATCGCCAGTATCGTTTTGTGGAGTCTGGCGACGCTGGGCACGGGACT
>JBDTAT010000077.1:0-5078 GCA_039924505.1 Bryobacteraceae bacterium | reverse complement strand
CGAAATACATCCTCAACCAGTTTGGCCTCACGGGCGGCGGGCCAATTATTAAGAACAAGCTGTTTATCTTCGGCGATTGGGAACGCACGGAGCGCCGCCAGGCTCTTTCCAACTTTTTCACCGTTCCTAACGACGCGTTGAAACAGGGCAATTTCGCCGGAACCGGCACGACGATTTACGATCCTTCGACGGGCAACGCCGATGGCACCGGCAGAACGCCGTTCGCCAATAATGCGATTCCCACGGCGCGCATCGCGTCCGCCTCGGCGAAAATGGCCGCGCTGCTGCCCGCGCCCAATCAGCCGAATTATCCAAACCAGGATCTGTTCGCCGCCGGCAGCTACAGTTTTGCGCGCGATAACGTCGATATCAAAGTAAACTACAATCCCAACGAGAAGACTTCGGTGTTCGGCCGCTACAGTATTTCAAAGACGCTGATCGTCGATCCGCAAGCTCTCGGTCAAGCCGGCGGGCCGGCCATCGATGGCGGCCAGCCCGGCAATGCTCCCTCCACGATTCAAAGCGCGGCGGTGGGCGGCACCTACAGTGTTACGCCCAATCTGCTGTTCGATGGAAACTTTGGCTACCTGCGCCAGTATCTGGGCGCGCAGAACGTCGATATCAACAAGAATTACGGCTCGGATGTGCTGGGGATTCCGGGCACCAATGGTCCCGATGTCCTGCAGGGCGGTTACCCGAACTTCACGCTCAACGGCGGCTTCACCCATCTCGGCAATCAGAACCCCTCCAATCCATTCCTGTTTCGCGACAACGTTTACACGACGTCGGGCAACGGGAACTGGCAGAAAGGTTCGCACGCCATCCGCTTTGGCGCCGAGATCGATCACTTCGGCATCAACCATTTTCAGCCACAGGCCAGCTATGGCCCGCGCGGCGGGTTCACATTCACCGGTGGTCTGACGGCTCTGGCGGGCGGCTCCGCGCCCAATCTCTATAATGCCTGGGCCGATTTCATGCTGGGTCTCCCGCAAACCATGGGCAAGGACTACGAGTACATTAACCCGGCCACGGTCCGGGAAAATTCTTTTGCCATTTACATCCGCGATCAATGGCAGGTCAACCGCAAGCTGACCGTCAACTACGGCCTGCGCTGGGAATATTATCCGTATGGGCATCGCGATCATTTCGGCGGCGATACCTACGACCCTGCGAATAACAATGTTTATCTGGGCGGTCTCAACGGCGTGCCGTACGACACGGGCGTCAATACGGGGTGGGGCGATCTGGCGCCGCGCCTCGGCATCGCGTACCGCTTGAATGACAAGACGGTGGTGCGCGTCGGCTATGGAATCAGCGTCGACCCGAATAATTTCCGCAGCTTGCGCGATGCTTATCCCGCCATCATTTCGCAGCAGTTCAGCGGGGCCAACTCCTACACGGCGGGCGGCAGTCTCGCCACCGGACTTCCCCCGCTGGTGGGTCCCGACATCAGCCGGGGAATTCTTCCGCTTCCGGCCAATATCGGGACCACGACGTACCCGAAGAACTTCAACCGCGGCTACATAGAGTCTTACAACCTGACGGTGCAGCGCGATATCGGCGCCGGCTTCAATCTACAGGCCGGATACGTGGGGACGCGAGCCATACGCCAGAGCGCGGTCGTGAACCTGAACGCCGCGCCTCCGGCGACCGGCAAAGCGGGCCAGCCGCTGTATATCCTCTATGGAAATTCCAGCGGTATTAATTCCATTGAGCCGTTCAATACTTCGAGTTACAACTCCCTGCAAACGCAATTGACCCGGCGTTTCAGAAACGGCTTGCAGATGGGAGTGGTTTATACTTACTCGCGCGCCCTCGATTACGCCGATAACAACGATTCCGGGCTGACGTTCGCCTGGGCCGGCGCGTGGGCGCGCGACAAGGCGCTGGCGGGCTTCGACCGGACCCACAATTTCCAAACCTACATGACCTACGAGTTCCCGTTCGGGCATGGGAAGGCATGGATGACGAACGGCATCGCGGCCGCCGTGGCCGGCGGTTGGACGTTTAACACGGCGATCAGCCGCACCAGCGGAACGCCCTTCAGTGTCAGCTCCTCGGGCGCATCGCTGAACTCTCCGGGCAATTCGCAGACCGCGGACCAGGTCCTCAACGATGTGCAGATCCTCGGCGGCCACGGACCGAACTCGCCGTATTTCAATCCGTACGCTTTCGCCGCCGTCACCGCCCCACGGTTCGGCACCAGCGGACGCGACATCCTGCGCGGGCCCGGCACGTTCAATATGGATGCCAGCATGTTCCGCGATTTCCGCATCACGGAGCGCTTTCAACTCCAGTTCCGCGCGGAAGCCTTCGGCCTTACGAACACCGCGAATTTCGGCGGTCCGGGCGCGACCGTATCCAGCGCCACTTATGTCGGCGGCGCCATCACCAATTACAACGGCTACACAATCATCAGTTCGGCTGGCGGCGAGCGGCAAGTGCGCTTTGCGTTGAAGCTGACGTTCTAGTTTTCAGAAAACGCGCGGGGGCTGGGTGACGGCGGACGGGTTTGCGGCCGGGGGGATTCGAACATTCTGAGTTGGCGATGCCCGACCAAGGAGAGGTACAGGAACTCGCGTACGCTCTTGGGAGGAAAGCGACCGTTCTCCGGGAGCCGCCGATGAGCACTGGTTCCGGGCTGAACGGGAAATCCGCGACAGGAGCAAACCGGTAGAATAAATAGTGCTCAACCCCGCCGCGCTATTCTCCAAACCGCTCACAGTGGCACCTCTGTTGTTGTTGCTCCAGCAGGGCACCTCCGTTCACCCGGCTAAGCCGTTCAGTCTTGATTCGCTGTGGGACAGCATCCAGGACCTCGCTTCTTCCTTCCTTCGCCAGATCCCGTACCTCGTCATTGGGGTTGTGGTGTTTCTGCTTTTTCTAATCGCTGCGAGGATCGTCAGCCGCATCTTGATAGAGACCGGCGCCCGTACGCGGTTCCCCATAAACGTCGCGACTATTCTCGGGCGTTTGGTGTCGAGTGTGATCACAATTTTGGGCATCTTCGTCGCGGCGGTCGTAGTCTTTCCTGCGTTCAAACCTGGCGACTTGGTAACCGGCTTGGGCATCACGTCCGTGGCAATCGGGTTTGCGTTTAAGGACATACTGCAAAACTTTTTTGCCGGCATTCTGATCTTGTGGCACCAGCCTTTCGTTGTCGGAGATCAGATTCGATCCCACAACTTTGAGGGAACGGTAGAGGAGATCAACATGCGCTCGACGAGGATCACGACCTACGACGGGGAACGGGTCATTCTGCCAAACGGCGATGTGTACGTGAATCCAATCGTCGTTTTCACCGCCTATCCGCATCGCCGGGTCAAGTTCTCAGTCGGAATCGGATACCCGGACTCTATCGAGAAGGCCCGAGAGGTAATCCACCACGTATTGAAAACGACCGAAGGTGTTCTCTCTGCGCCAAGTCCAACGGTGTACCTTACCGAGCTCGCCGGATCAAGCGTCAACTTCACAGTCTATTTTTGGGTAAAAGCAGAGCAGGTAAACGTTCTGGGTGTAAGCGATCACGTCGCCACCGGCATCAAACTCTCTCTGGATGCCGCCCATATCGACATGCCATATCCTCACACCGTGTTGCTCTTTCACGACCAGACGGGGACTCGAGAAGGCGACAGAAAAGTGGAAGCTGGTTCCGGCGCCGATCACGGCGAAACCATTCACCAGGCCAATTCTCCCGCACCGGACCCGGTTCGAATCCGTAAAGGCTGACATGCGCATGCCAGGGAACGTCAGAGGGAACAGAGATTAAATTCCTGCACACCCGTATTCTAGCGTTTTGGTCCACACTCCGTAGCGCTTATTGGTTCATACCCAGTGTGATGGCATTGGGGGCGATTACGCTTGCATTTGGCTCAATAAAGCTGGACGAGTTCGTACGCGGCGCCGTGGAGGCAAAATTAGGCTGGGTCTATGCAGGCGGTCCAGCGGGGGCCCGAGCCGTCCTCGCAACCATTGCCGGTTCCATCATTACCGTGGCTGGCACTACGTTCTCGATCACGATCGCGGCGTTTTCCCTCGCGTCGTCACAGTTTGGGCCACGCCTGCTGCGGACTTTCCGGCGCGATACCGGAAATCAAATCGTCCTCGGCACGTTTATCGCAACGTTTCTCTTTTGTTTGCTTGTTTTGCGGACGGTTCGAGGCACGGACTCAGACACCTACGTTCCTCATCTCTCTGTGACTCTCGGAGTTGTCCTCGCCTGCTTAAGTTTGGCGGTCCTGATATTCTTCATCCATCACACGGCAGCATCAATTCAGGTTTCGAGCCTGATCGATTCTGTCGGTAAAGAACTGGATGCGACCCTTCTCCGGAACTGTTGTGAAAGAATAAACCGAACGGATGATGGACGCTCTGGAATACCCGTCTTAAATAACCTGCCCGAGGGCCAGACCGTCCGCGCACGCGAGCAGGGATACCTGCTGCAGATCGACTACGATGGACTGACAAAGATCGCCATACGGAAGAATGGCGTTTTTCACGTCCTGATTCAACCGGGCGATTATCTCGTCGGGGGCATGCCGATCATTGTTTTCGATTCGGGTTTGCTCGAAGAAGCGGATTGTGACGAGATCTATTCAGGCATTTACGTCGGATCGGACCGCAGCCCCGAGCAAGACATTGAATTTGGGTTCTTACAGTTGGCGGAAATCGGCGTACGCGCCCTTTCGCCTGGCATAAACGATCCCTTCACAGCAGTCAACTGCCTTGACCGGACCTCCGCGGCATTTTGTCTGTTTGCAGAAAGGGAGATTCCATCCGCGGATCACCGGGACAAGGATGGAAACATTCGGGTTATTGCCCAAACGGTCACATACGACCGGGTGGTGGAGGCCGCCTTTCATCACATCCATGATGCGGCGGCACAAAATGCGTGGGTATTGCGGCATCTCGCCGAGCGGATTGGGTTTGTGCTCTCACGGATAGAGCACATGGAAGTTCGTCGCCCGCTGGAAAAGGAGCGCTCTCTCGCTCTGGCTGAGGCGGTCCGCCTCGTCGAAACGCGACATCGTCAGAGCCCCAACGCCACCGGAATTCTTTGATTCAACTCATCCACCATG
>JBDTAT010000076.1:0-5069 GCA_039924505.1 Bryobacteraceae bacterium | reverse complement strand
TCAGCCTGGCGCTGACCCTCTGCCTGTTTCCAGTGTGGCCCAAGCTGGATGTCACGGCGCCGCCGCCGTTACCGCTGCTGGCGGCCTGGGTCATCGCGGAGGCCACGTTTGGAATTCTCGTTGGACTGGCCGTCGCATTTTTGGTGGAAGGATTTGAACTGGCCGCACAGATTATCAATCTGCAAGCCGGTTACTCGTATGCTTCGGCGCTCGATCCGAACAGCCAGGCGGACTCGACCGTGCTGCAACTGTTTGCGCAACTAACGGCCGGCCTGCTCTTCTTCGCTCTGGGACTGGACCGCCAGGTGATCCGGATCTTCGCGGGCAGTTTTGCGTGGTTCCCAGTGGGATCGTTTCCGGTGACGATGCGCTCGGTGGACGGTGTGGTGCGGCTGGGAGCGGGAATGTTTGTGACCGGCATGAAACTGGCTATGCCGGTGGTGGCGTTGTTGATGTTGGTTGACCTCGCGCTGGCTTTGTTCGGCCGCATGCAGGCGCAGCTCCAGCTTTTGACTCTTGCGTTTCCGATCAAGATGTTGGCGGCGCTGGCGCTGCTGGCAACGATGACGGCGCTGATGCCTGCGATTCTGGCGGATGCGGCGCAGCGCAACTTCGAAGAGCTGCTTCGAATTCTCCGGGCGTAGATGGCCGAGCAGGGCGAAAAGACCGAACAACCAACGCAGCGGCGCGTTCAGAAAGCGCGCGACGATGGCCGGTTTACCGTTAGCCGCGAGTTCGTCTCGGCCATGCAGTTTCTGGCATTCGTCGCTATTCTGTCCGCGGGCGCGGATGGTTGGTGGTACCGGCTGCGGCAATCGACGCGCTTCCTGTTGCTGCAGGGCTTTCGAGGAGAGTTCCGCGCATCGGATGCGGCCGGGCTGTTTCGCTCGGTGGTGATACCCGAATTGACGCCGCTGATGCTGGCGGGCGGATTGCTGCTGGCGATCAGCGTCTTCTCCAGTCTTGTGGTTACGGGCATGGGTTTTGCGCCGGGCCGCCTGGCGCCGGATCTCACCCGCCTCAATCCGCTCTCGCGGCTCAAGCAGCTTCCGGGTCAGAATTTCCCGCTCCTCGTCCAGGCTGTTCTGATGCTGCCCGTGTTTGGGTACTGCGCGTATATGGTCGTGAGGGAGAATCTCGACTCCTTCATACGGCTTCCGTTGGTCGGGCTACAGTCGTCGGTGGCTCGCGTCGCGTCGTCTTATAGTGAATTGCTGTGGCGCGCCGCGGGTGTCTTTCTGGTATTTGGAGCCATCGATCTTTTCCGGCAGCAGCGGCGTTACCGCAAGGAGCTCCGCATGAGCAAACAGGATATTCGCGACGAGTCCAAGGAGCAGGAGGGCAATCCGCATGTGAAGATGCGAATCCGGCGTCTCCAACGGGATCTGGCGCGGCGCAACATGATGAAGGCCATTCCGACGGCGAGCGCCGTCATCGTCAATCCCACCCACTATGCCGTAGCGGTCCGTTACAACATGGAAGCACAGCAAGCACCGGTAGTAGTAGCGAAGGGTAAGAACTATCTGGCCCTGCGAATTCGCCAACGAGCCATTGAGCATCAGATTCCGATTGTCGAGAATCAGCCGCTCGCGCAGGCATTATATAAATCGGTGGACGTAGGTCAGGAAATCCCGGTAGATCTATACCGGGCAGTGGCTGAAATTCTGGCCTACATCTACAAGCTGATGAACGGCAAATTACCTGGCCAGTAAATTGCAACTAGGCAGTGGGACCTGAATCTTGGCAACCAGCACCGCACACGTAGCTCCTCTCGGAAACCAGACACTCTCGCCGCCGGTTGCCGCGCCATCGCATGCGCCGCGGCAGAAGAGACCGCCGAAGGGCGGAGGCGCGGTTCTACCGGCTGCATTGACCGGCATTCGCTGGGGAGAAATGTCGGTTCCGTTGGGCGTGCTCGCGATCGTTCTGGCGATGATCGCGCCGATGCCGGCGTTTCTACTCGACATCTTAATCAGCGCCAATATCACGCTTTCGGTGATTGTTCTGCTGGTGTCGATGTATATCACCCGCCCCGTGGAATTCAGCGTCTTTCCGACCACCCTGTTGTTGATGACACTGTTCCGGCTGGCGCTGAACATCTCCTCGTCGCGCCTGATTCTGCTGAACGGGAATTCCGGCACGTCGGCGGCCGGTGAGGTGATTGAGGCGTTCGGCAACTTCGTGGTGGGCGGGAATTACATCATTGGAGTGGTCATCTTCCTGGTGCTGATCGCGATTCAGTACGTGGTGATTAACCACGGAGCCGTGCGCATCTCGGAAGTGACGGCCCGCTTCACGTTGGACGCCATGCCGGGCAAGCAGATGTCGATCGATTCCGACCTGAATGCGGGCCTGATCGACGAATCCGAGGCGCGGGCGCGGCGCAAACAGTTGTCCGCCGAGGCGGAATTCTACGGCGCGATGGATGGCGCGTCGCGTTTTACCCAACGGGATGCGGTGGCCAGCATCTTGATTACGGGAATCAATATCGTCGCCGGATTTCTGATCGGAGTTCTGCAGCACGGTCTCGATTTGAAACACGCGCTCCAGTCCTATACCGTTTTGACCATCGGTGACGGTCTGGTGACCGTAATTCCGGCGCTGATGGTATCGGTTTCGGGCGGGCTGATTGTGACGCGCACGGGATCGGAAGGGCGCCTCGGCGCGGACGTGCGCAAGCAGGTATTCGGTAACTCCCAACCATTACTGATGGCCGGAGGCGTCCTGATTGCCATGGCGGCTTTTCCCGGTTTGCCCAAGATCCCGTTTGTGTTGTTGGGAAGCGGCGTCGGCCTGGCTGGTTGGCGGATGCGCCAAAAAGATGTCACTGCCGAGAAAACGTCTGGAGCGGTCGTCCCGATTCCGGCGAAAGACAACCTTGAAACGCTGTTAAAGGTAGAGCCGCTGGCAGTCGAAGTCGGTCTTGGGTTGGTGAAACTGGTCGAGGGGGCGCAAAACTCTCCGCTTCTCCGCCGGATCGCCGGAATCCGCAGGCAGCTCGCCAGCGAGCTCGGTTATTTGTTGCCGCCGGTGCGGGTGACCGACAATCTCTCGCTCAAGGTCACCGAATACGTGATTTTACTGAAAGGGGTCGAGGTTGCGCGCTTCGAACTGCGGCCCAACTGCGAGTTGGCGATCCATCCGGCAAAACCATCTAACCCGATTGACGGAACGCCGACGCGTGAGCCCGCGTTCGGAATTCCGGCTGTATGGGTACCGGCCGAAGGCGCGGAAAAGGCGCGCCAGGCCGGCTACACGGTTGTCGATTCGATAAGCGTTCTGGGAACCCACTTGGCGGAGGTGATCCGGCGTCACGCCCACGAGTTGTTCTCCCGTCAGGATGCCAAGAAATTGTTGGATCGCGTGGCGGAAGAAAATCCCAAGGTGGTCGAGGATTTGGTGCCCAAATTGCTCTCTCTTGCCGTTGTGCAAAAGGTGTTACAGAATTTGCTGCGGGAACGGGTTTCAATCCGGGACGCTGCCACCATTTTGGAAGGGCTGGGAGAAGCCTCGGCGGTTACGAAGAACTCCGTGCTGCTCACCGAGTATGTCCGGCAGACGATTCGCCGGATGGTCGTCAAACCGTATCTCAATCAAGCCGGCGATCTGCCAGCGTACTTTATCGACCCGGCTCTGGAGCGGAGCCTCGAAACGGCGGTGGAGCACACCGAACACTCAAGCCACCTCAACTTGGCGCCGCAGAAGATTCGCGAACTGTTGGATCGTATCTCGAGAGTGATCGGGCCTGCGGAGAATCCGGTTGCGGCGGTCACCAGTTCCGGAGCGCGTTTCTTTCTTCGTCAAATCGTGGAGGGATCGGCGCTGAATCTTTCCCTGCTCTCACATAGCGAAATTCCGGCCGGTGTGAAGGTGATATCGCTCGGTCTGATTCAGTAATACAGGACAACTAAAATGAAACTCAAATCGTACTTTGCCGCGTCCGTGGAAGCCGCCATGAATCAGGCGGCGCAGGAACTTGGTCCGGATGCCATGCTGGTCCATTCGCGGCGGACGACAGCGGAAACGCGTCATCTTGGCGAATATGAAGTCGTATTTGCGGCCACTCCCAGAACCGGCGCGGGTTTCGAAAAACCTGCTCAAAGTGCGCCCGGGCCGCACGACGCGTCTGCCCAAATCGTTTCACCTTTTGGCGCGGCGCGCCGCACCGCGGTCGCATCGGTGGAACGCCGGAGCCAGGGGACGAATGACCGGAATACACGCCCGGAACCCGAACCCGAGACCGCAACGGCCTCCGAGTCGAAAGATGCGACCGGCGTGAATGCCCCCGGTGCCAGCCAGGTGCGCATCGATCGGCTGTCACAGGAGGTCGGCGATCTGAGGAAGTGGGTGGAACGGTTAGTGGGAGCGCTTCATGGCGGCCCTATGCCGGCAGAAACCCGGGATCTTCCGGGTCCGCAGTGGACTGGGTTGCTGTCGTTGCTAACGGCCGCCGGCGTGGATGCGGGCTTGGCGCAAGACATCGTTACTCGTCTCGATGCGCAGCAGGCGCCGGCTGATGGGGAGTCGCTCGCCGAAGAGCTAAAGAGTTTGCTCACCGTCGATGCGGCGCTGGGGCGCCAAGGAGCGGAACGGCGCGTGGTGGCGGTGGTCGGGCCTCCCGGATCCGGAAAAACCACGACTCTGGTGAAGCTCGCCGCGCGCTACGGTCTGGCCTGCCGCCGGACGGCGCACATTCTTTCGATGGACGTATATCGTATCGCGGCCGCTGAGCAACTGAGATTTTGCGCTGCGATTCTGGGGATCGGCTTTCAAGCCATAGAGACAAGTGTGGCGCTGGGACAGGCGCTTGAGGAGCATATAAATAAAGATCTGATCTTGATCGATACTCCCGGTTTCGGACGAAGAGATACGGAGGATGCCTTAGATCTCGCGGAGATTCTTTCCGCTCACCCCGAGATTGATACACACTTAGTCCTATCGGCATCGATGCGAGCCGCCGATTTAACGCGTGCGGTGGATCAATTCGAAGTGTTTCAGCCTGCCAAACTGCTGTTCACGCGCATTGATGAAACGGATTGTTTCGGACCCATCCTGAACGAAGTAGTTCG
>JBDTAT010000075.1:0-2791 GCA_039924505.1 Bryobacteraceae bacterium | reverse complement strand
GGACAGAATGCTCGGCTGAAGATCCGGCAACTGGAGAAACTCGACGAATCGCGGATCGTAAGCGAGCCCCAGCGCTGCCAGAGTCTGCCAGTAGGCGATGTACTTCTCCGAGTTCGGAAATCCCACGAACCCAATCTCGCGATGCCCGAGACCATGCAGGTACGCGATCGCGCGGCGCATGCCGCCCGCGTAATCGAATCCGACGGCGCTGCCGCTTTCGTCGAGCAGCAGCAGATCCGCCAGAACCAGCGGAGTCCGGCTGGCGCGCAAGCGGTCGAGTACACGGCGCGGCGCGCCCCCGGCGACGATACACCCGTCGATTCCGCGCTCCATCTCCGCCTCATCCTCGCTCACCGAGTAAAACAGCAGGCGGTAGCCGCTTTCCTGGCACGCCTTCCGGGCGCCCAGCAGGATGCGATTGTACCCGGCCTGCACAAAGCGTTGGATGTTTTCGCCGATCACGAACGCGATGGTCTGAGTGCGTGTTCCGGCTGCTTCGAGCGCGGGTCGGATGTCGCCACCGCCGGCCGCCACGAACGTGCCTTTGCCGACCGCGCGGAACAAAACGCCGTCCTCGACCAGATTCGCGAGCGCCTGCCGGACGGAGGTCCGCGACGTGCCGTAGGCGGCCGCCAACTCGCGTTCCGACGGCAGCTTGGAACCACTCAAATACCGGCCGCGCTCGATTTCGCTACTCAAGATGGACCGCAGTTGAACGCGAATCGGGACCGCGGTGCGCGGCTGTACCTTAAGGCCCATATTCTAAACCACTCTGGACCATTCTCGCCTTAACAGCCCCCGCCTGTCAATAAATTTACTAAACCGATGCAAACTTTTTCGGTGACAACCGAAATTCAACTCAATTTCCAATTAAATCAGCTACTTGCAAAACACCCGGTTCGGAACAGGCACTTCGTCTGCTACTTTGAAACTGGGAAAGAAATGCGAGTGGCCACTCAGCCTTTCCAAATGGTGTTTCCGAAACCTGGTGGATAGTAGGGTCCGCCGGGCGACGGAACAGGCATCGATGTCTGAAAAAGAGAGAGCGAGCCGTTACAAGTAGCCGGTCTCAAGCGAACGGTTCCCGAAAATCGGTGTTTTCTTGGGAGGGAAACGCTGATCCAAGGGAATCGCAAGCCGGCCGGTGTACCCGCGGTGAGCACTCTCTACACGCTGTGCGGGGACGGACGTCAGTTCGTCCCCATGCAGTCCATAAACAAAAGCGCGCCATCCGCCAGCCGCCGTACCCGAGGAACAAGGAAATTCCGGGCGCGCCGCGGCCGACGGATGGTTGTGCGCGAATTTATCAAAATCATCTGGAGGCCGAAGTGTGTCTGTGCTCGACTCATCTTCTGGCCATCCATTCTGCCGCTTTTGACGCCCCGGACGGCTTAGTTAGCGACGAGCAGTAAGCGTCTGTCACGAAACCATGCCGTCCCGCACCATCCGAATCGGCAACCGAGCCGCAACCGCAGGGAGTGGTTGGATGGTTATTTCCTGACAACCTCCAATCCTAATGCAGATTCTTCTTGACTAGACCGGTATGGACGAACACAATAGACCACAAGATGGAGAACTGGGCCGTGGGATGAGTATCGCAATCGCATCCATCATGCAGGAGAGCAATACGTTTTCGCCCGTCGCGACGCGGTACGAGGACTTCTCGCCGGTCTTTGGCCAGGCGGCGCTGGAGCGCCATCAAGGCAAGATGACCGAAATGGGCGGCTTTCTCTCCGTCTTGGCGAAGTCGCGCAAACCGGTTGCTCCCGTGTGTGCGGCCTGGGCCATCACCGCCAGCCGGTTACGCCGCGCGGACTTCGAGCGGCTGGTAGAAGAGTTCGCCGCGCATCTGGCGGCGGTTCGAAAACCGGAGGGCCTGTTGCTCGCCATGCACGGCGCGCAAACGGCCGAAGGCACGGATGACGTCGAGGGCCATGTTCTCGGGCGCGCGCGCCAGATCCTGGGACCGGACATCCCGATCGTCGTCACGCTGGATCTTCACGCCAATGTCACTCGCGCCATGGTCGAGCGTTCGACTGCGATCGCCGGCTACCACACCTATCCGCACATCGACATGTATGAGACCGGGCAGAAGGCGGCGAAGTTGCTGCTGAACACTCTGTCCGGGAAAATCCGGCCGGTGATGGCGTGGCGCAAGCTGCCGCTGATTGTGAACGCCGAGAACCAGCAGACTTCGCACGGCCCCGCGCGCCGCTTATGGGTCCGCGCCGAGGCCCTGGAGCGGGCGGGCCACGCCGAAGCGGTGTCGATTTTCTCCGTGCAGCCGTGGATGGATATCGCGGAGATGGGATCGGCGGTAGTCGTGGTATCGAACGGCGACGCGCGCGCCGCCAATCGCCAGGCGACCGCCATTGCGCAAAAATTCTGGGATACGCGGCGTGAGTTCGAAGCGACGCTGACGCCGGTCGAGGAGGCCATCCGGCTGGCGCTTGAAACGAACGGAGGACCGGTTGTCTTAGCGGAATCCGCCGACAGCACTGGGTCGGGGTCGCCGGGTGACAGCACGGGAGTCCTGAAGCATCTGGTCAAAGCGCCGCTGACCGGACCGGCCGCGATCTTTCTGGTCGATCCGGAAGCCGCCGTCAAACTCAAGGCGGCAGGCGTCGGGGCGGCCGTTACGCTTCCGATCGGCGGCAAACTCGATCGCCGCCATTCGAAACCAGTGCGGGTGACCGGACGGGTGCGCCTGATTTCCGACGGACGCTGGACGGCGCGCGCCCGCGGTTACAACACGGGCATCGAGACCTCCATGGGCACGAGCGTGGTGTTC
>JBDTAT010000074.1:0-5512 GCA_039924505.1 Bryobacteraceae bacterium | reverse complement strand
TTCAGCGGCCTGTCGCTATCGAACGGACGCGTCTATGTGGTGACCTACGACTCCACTGTTTACGCCTTCAGCCTCGGCGAAGAGTAATGTTGCAAGCGATGCGCGCCCAAGTGCGCAAGATACCTCGAGGCAAGGTCGCGACGTACGGTGAGGTGGCGCGCGCGGCGGGATTTCCGGGCGCGAGCCGGCAAGCGGCCTGGGCATTGCGTAACGCCGGCGCGGCCGGGATTCCGTGGCATCGCGTGGTAGGAGCCGGCGGACGAATTCTGCTGACCGGTGAATCGGCTCTGGAACAACGCTTGCGTCTGGAAAACGAAGGCGTCGGCTTCAAGGGGGCGCGAATCGACATGGCTGCGAACGAATTCCGGTTTCCGTAGGCCGCGGCCGGACCGCTCCCTCACAGTCGCGGCTCGGAATGCCCATTCCGTGAGGGAGCGGTGTGAGACAAATCACTTTCAGCGCAACATCTGGATAGTATTGCCGTCCGCATTGCCGTATTCTGAAGTCGTCATGCCACAACCATTCGTAGAAACCCGCTGGCGCGCCGTCCTCCACCGCGACGCTTCCGCCGATGGGGCGTTCGTCTACGCGGTGCGCTCAACCGGCGTTTATTGCCGTCCAATTTGCCCGTCGCGCCGTCCGCGGCCGGAACAGGTGGAATTTTTCGACAACCCGCAACAAGCCGAACGCGCCGGATTCCGCGCCTGCCTCCGCTGCAAGCCGAACCAGACGGACCGCACCATCGAGCGTCTGTGCGCCTTTATTGAAGAGCATGTGGAGGAGCGGCTGACGCTGGCCGCGCTCGCCCGCCGGATGGGCGGCAGTTCATTTCACTTGCAGCGAATGTTCCGCCGCGCCACCGGCGTTACGCCGCGCGCGTATCAGGAGGCGCTACGGGTGAAGCGTTTGAAGCGGCAATTGAACGACGGCGCGGACGTCACGCACGCGCTTTACGATGCCGGCTACAGTTCCAGCAGCCGTCTCTATGAAGCCGCCCCCGCACAACTCGGCATGACGCCGGGCATCTACCGGCGCGGCGCTGAGGGCGTTTCCATCCGGTACACGATCGCCGCCAGTCCGCTTGGCAGGCTTTTGCTCGCAGCCACCGATCATGGCGTTTGCAGCGTGAAGCTGGGCGATTCGGATGCGGAACTCGAAGCCAATCTCTCCGCCGAGTTTCCACGCGCGCGTATTTCAGCGGACGATACCGGACTGCAACCCTACATTGAAGCAGTACTCGCGCATCTCGCGGGGCGCGAGCCGAGCCTCGCCCTGCCGACGGATCTCCGCGCGACCGCGTTTCAGATTCGCGTTTGGGAGGAGCTGCAGCGCATCCCATACGGCGAAACGCGCTCTTATTCCGAGATTGCAGCGGCCCTCGATCAGCCGAAAGCCGCGCGAGCCGTTGCCCGCGCGTGCGCGGCAAACCCGGTAGCGCTGGTGATTCCATGCCATCGCGTGGTGCGTGGCAATGGCGACATCAGCGGCTATCGATGGGGCGCAGAACGCAAACGGAAACTGCTCGCTCAGGAAGCGGCCAACCGCTCCAGGTAATGCGCCACGGCTTCGATGCCGCGAAAGAAATTCGGCAAGTGGAATTTCTCATTCGGCGCGTGCAGGTTGTCGTCGGGAAGACCGAAGCCCATCATCACGCTCGGAATCCCGAGCTTTTGATCGAACAGTCCGGCAATCGGAATCGACCCGCCGGACCGGATATACACCGTCTTGCGTCCGAACACGTCGCGCAGCGCCTCAGCCGCGGTTCGAATGAAAATATTATCCGGATTTACCAGCGACGGCGGCGCGGCGTGAATCAGGCGAAATCCGGCGGTGACCCCGCGCGGCGTGGCGGCGGCGACCGCCCTCTGCAATTGTTCGAGCGCTTCGTCCGGCCGCTGATCCGCCACCAGGCGCGTGCTGATTTTCGCCACCGCCCGCGCGGGAATCACCGTCTTCGCGCCCTCGCCCGTGAATCCGCCGCGGATGCCGTGAACTTCGAGCGTCGGCCGCGCCCATAGCCGCTCGAACAACGGAATCTCCGGTTCGCCCACCAGTTCACGGGCGCCCATTTCTTGCTCCCGATACTCACGCTCGTCAAACGGCAGACGCGCCCACGCCGCCCGCTCCTTGGCGTTTGGCGGAGCGACCCGATCGTAAAATCCAGGGATTAGAATATGACCGTCGCGATCCTTCAACGCCGTCAGAATCTCCGCGATGGCTTGAATGGGATTCGGCGCGGCGCCGCCGTAGATACCGGAATGCAGATCGTGATTCGCGCCTTCGACGTGAAGTTCGCCGTAGACGATACCGCGCAGGCCAACGCACAGGGTAGGCAGATCGGGCGCGAACATTTCTGTATCGCAGATGATAGCCGCGTCTGCCTGCAGGCGCGCGGGCTTGGTGGAAACGTACGCTTCAATGTGTTCGCCGCCCACCTCCTCCTCGCCTTCAATCAGATAGCGGACATTCACCGGAAGCTTGCCGTCGCGCGCCAGCAGCCCGGCAACGGCCTGCATCAAAATATAGACCTGTCCCTTGTCGTCCGCTGCGCCGCGCGCGTAGATATTCCCATTGCGGATTTGCGGCTCAAACGGCGGCGAAATCCATTCGTCCAGCGGATCGGGCGGCTGCACGTCGTAGTGGCCGTAGAGCAGCAGCGTCGGCTTCCCCTTGGCTCCCAGCCATTCTGCGTACACCAACGGATTCCCGTCTCCTTCTATCAACTCAGCCGACGCCATTCCGGCCGACGCCAAACCGGCGCGCACAAATTCAGCCGCGCGGCGAATGTCGCCCGAGTGCTCGGGTAGCGCGCTGATGCTAGGAATGCGTAGAAACTCCTCCAGGCCGGCCAACAGGGCGTCGCGGTTCAGATGAAGGGGGTCCATTTCCCCATCCTAACAGCCGGGTTACAATGAGATTCTTCACGAATGAATCCAGCCTGGCTCCGGCTCGCATACGCGTTCGAATTCCTGGTTGCGTTGATCGCCGTTTTCACTGGCTGGAGCGAGATCGGCGGTCAAGGCCACCTGGATGCGATGCCGTGGCATTGGAAATGTATACTGGGTGTCGGCATGTCCTGGACTATTGTGCGCGCCACTGCGGCCGCACTCGCTCATGAAAAAGCGTGGAACGCGAAATGCGTAGCGTGGCTGTTGGCCACTGTGCTGCTCGCCACCGGAATGGCCATTTCCACTTACTACGTCCACGTCCATGAAGACGACGATCAGGACAACAGCAGCGATTCCATCGTGACGTCGCTGTGCCTTCGGTGCGGAGCCGCCCAAAATGATGCCGCAGTCTGGTAAACGAAAACCGCAGGAGTGGGTATGGCTGGCTTTGGTGGCGGCCCTGTTCGCAGTGGCTGGCATCGGCGCGTTTTATTATTTGACGCGCCGCGCGCCCGAAACATTCTCGTTTCAAGCCGTGGAATCGAACGGCCAAGTCGTCGCACAATGGGACCCGAGGTCGCCGGCGATTAAGAACGCCAAACGCGCGACTCTCGAAATCTCGGAGTCCACCAGTCTGCTGAATCTCGATGCGTCCCAGCTTCGCGGAGGTACGGCCGTGTACAAGCCCAAATCCGACGACGTGTCTTTGCGTCTCACCGTGATTAGCGCGAATGGCCAATCGGCGGAGCAGACAGTGCGTTTCGTTGGGCACACCGCCGCTTCGGACGCCGCGAAAAAGGCCGCGGACGACCTGGCCACCCAACTGCGCCAGGCAAACGCGCGCGCCGATCAACTGCAACAGCAACTGCGCGCGCTGCACCAGCAGTGCGATGTGGGACCGGACGACACCGACAGGTAACCGCGGTTTCAGATCTGCCGCAGGTCGCGGCCCTTCATCTCTTTTGGCAACTCTTCACCCAGCAGGCCAAGCACCGTTGGCGAGACATCCTGCAAGGAGCCGCCGGGACGCAGCTTGCCGCCAAATTCACTCATCAGAATCAGCGGTACTGGGTTGGTGGTGTGATACGTGTGCGGCCCTTGGGTGGCTGGATCGATCATGGTTTCGGCATTGCCGTGGTCGGCGGTGATAATCCACACGCCGTTATGCCGCCGGATGGCCTTCTCGATTTCACCCAATCCTACGTCCACCGCTTCGACGGCGCGCACGGTCGGCTCCATCTTGCCCGAGTGCCCCACCATATCGGCGTTGGCGAAATTCATCACGACCACATCGAAATCCTTCTTGTCGATGGCGTTCACCACCAGGCTGGTAATGCCGGCCGCGCTCATCTCCGGCTTCAGGTCGTACGTGGCCACTTTCGGCGACGGCACCATTTCACGCTCTTCGCCACCATACGGCTTCTCATTCCCGCCGTTAAAGAAGTAGGTCACATGCGCGTACTTTTCGGTCTCCGCCACGCGCAGGTTTTTCCAATTCAACCGGGCCATCACGTCGGCCAGAATGTTGTTCGGATGCTCACGCGTGAGCACGAACGGCGCAGCCAGCGCCTTGTCGTACTGGGTCATCGTGGTGAAGTGCAGATTCTTCGGGCACACGGCGCGCGATGGTTGTTCCAACGTCTCGCTGGTCAACGCCGTCGACATCTGCCGTCCCCGGTCGGCGCGGTAGTTAAAGAAGATGCAGGCGTCTTCGTCGCGGATCAACCCTACCGGCTGATTGCGCTCATCGACAATCGTGACCGGCTCAATGAACTCGTCGGTAACTCGGTGGGCGTAGGAGCGCTTCACCGCTTCCACTGGATCGCGATACTTCTCCGCATTGCCCAGCACCATCGCCCCGAAAGCGCGATCGATTCGTTCCCAGCGCTTGTCGCGATCCATGGCGTAGTAGCGGCCTGAAACCGACGCGATGCGGCCCACGCCAATGTTGCGGGTCTCGCGCAGAATCTGCTCCAGGTAACCTCGGCCGCTCTCGGGCGCGGTGTCGCGGCCGTCCGTGAAGCAGTGCAGGAAAACGTGCTCCACGCCCTGCTGGCGCGCCATTTTCAACAGCGCGTAGAGATGCGTAAGCTGCGAATGCACGCCGCCGTCGCTGCACAATCCCATAATGTGCAGCCGGCGCGTGCGCGCGTGCGCCATGGACGCCAGCAGCACCGGATGATGAAAAAACTCGCCGGAGGAAATCAGCAGATCGATCCGCGTCACGTCCATGTAGAGCACGCGGCCAGCGCCGATGTTCAAATGCCCGACTTCACTGTTGCCCATCTGACCGACCGGCAATCCGACCGACGGGCCGGAGGTCTCGACCAGCGTATTCGGATACTCGCGCAGCAGGCGGTCGTAGTTCGGTTTATGCGCGGCCGCGATGGCGTTGCCCTCGATGGCCGGGGAATAGCCCCAGCCATCGAGAATGGTGAGAACCAGCGGCTTCGGCTTCACTGACGGAATGCCTTTCTGCCCGGATAGATGGCGGCGCCGGCCAATTCTTCTTCGATGCGCAGAAGCTGGTTGTACTTCGCGATACGATCGGTGCGGCTGGCAGAGCCGGTTTTGATTTGCCCCGCGCCCGTCGCAACCGCGAGGTCCGCAATGAACGCGTCCTC
>JBDTAT010000073.1:0-5239 GCA_039924505.1 Bryobacteraceae bacterium | reverse complement strand
CGCCCGTATGTTGGAGTCCGGCGAAGACCGCCTTTACCTCGCGCGGCGCCTGATGCGCATGGCCATCGAAGATATTGGCCTCGCCGATCCGCGCGCGCTGGAACAAGCCGTCGCCGCGCAACAGGCGGTGCATTTTCTAGGCAGTCCGGAGGGCGATCTGGCGCTCGCGCAGCTTACCATTTATCTGGCGATCGCCGCCAAGTCCGACGCATCGTACCGCGCAATCGGCGCCGCTCGTGAAGCCGTCCAAAACACCATGGCCGATCCCGTTCCCATGCACTTGCGTAATGCGCCGACCAAGCCGATGAAGGAATGGGGTTACGGTGAAGGCTACCAACATGCGCATCAGTTTGACGACGCGCTGCCGGATATGCAGTGTCTGCCGGAATCGGTAGCGGACCGCCGGTTCTACCAGCCGACAAATCGGGGTCTCGAAAAACGCATCGCCGAGCGGATGGAAGAGGTTCGCAATCGGCGTCGCGCTAACCCTTGATGGCGCACGCTTGTTACCATCGCAACAGGAATGAACAAACGCATCGCAGTTCTTTTTCTCATTGTCTTGATTCCGATCGCGATCTTTGGATGTCTGCTTCTGCTATCTTCGCACTCGACGCTGGCGTTCGATCCGGCGCCCAAAGCTCTCGGGACCGCAACACCAGTTTCCATTCGCATCGTAAATCCGCACGGCGTGCGCCGCGTCACCGCGTCGATTGAACAGAACGGCGCCAGCGCCACTGTTTTTGAATCCAGCAGCCCGGCCAATCGTGTGACGTTCTGGCGCGCACACCTTGCGCCGCACGAGATTCAGATGACCGTGGGCAAGAAACAGGCGCCCGATCTGAAGGAGGGCAAAGCGCGTTTGGTGGTTACGGCCGCATCGAACGATCTCCGTGGCTCAGCCGATACGATTGCCGCGGACGTCGATATTATTCTCCGTCCTCCCTCAGTCAGCGCCGATGAATCCCAGCACTACATCAATCAAGGCGGCTCGGAACTGGCGATCTTCACGCCATCCGGTTATTGGACTGCGGCCGGCGTGCGCGTCGGACCCAATACGTTTCGCAGCTTTCCCCTTCCGGGCAATCCGAGCGAGCGCTTCGCACTCTTCGCCTATCCCTGGGATACACCCGCTGGCGCAGTTCCGGTGGTCTTTGCGCGCAATCCCGCGGGCGCCGAATCCACCGCGACTTTTTGGTTCAAGGTGTTCCCGAAAAAGTTTCGTGTGCGCGATCTCACGATTGACGATCGCTTCCTCGAGAAGGTGGATAACCGGATCGATCCAACCGGGACGGGCGATTTGCTGGCGCGCTTCCTCAAAATCAACGGAGACCTTCGCCGGCAAAACAATAAAACGATCGCCGATCTACGGTTCAAAACCGCGGATCGTTTTTACTGGACGCGGCCCTTCGTCCAGCTCTCCAACTCGAAAGTGGAATCTGAATTCGCCGACGTTCGCGCGTATATCTACAAGGGGAAGCAGGTCGACAAACAAGTTCATCTGGGTTTCGATCTGGCGGTGGCAAAGCACACCCCCGTGCTGGCCGCCAACGATGGCAAAGTGGTTTGGGCCGCGCCGCTAGGCATCTACGGCAACTGCATCGTCGTAGACCACGGCTACGGACTCCAATCTATCTACGGTCATTTGAGCGAGCTGGATGTCAAGGAAGGCGACATGATGAAGCGCGGCCAGGCGATGGGCAAAAGCGGGTCAACTGGTCTTGCCCTCGGCGACCACCTGCACTTCTCCATGCAAGTGGACGGAGTCCAGGTGAATCCGCTCGAGTGGTGGGACGCGCACTGGATTAAAGATCACGTGTGGAACCGCATCCATCCGAAATAACGCGGCGCAACTCCACTTCGAATCGTTCAACATCGCGGCCGTCATTGTAGAAGTGCGGCGATACGCGCAGACTTCCGTGGCGCGCCGAAACCAGCACGCCTCGCTCCTCCAATCGGCGTACCAGCGGCGAAGCATCGACGCCCTGGAATCGCGCCGCCACAATCGGCGAGTCCGCGGCCGGCACCTCGGCGCCAACGCCTTTCAGCACCGTTCTCAGTTGCGCGGCCAAGCGAAGCACGCGCTGCTCAATGGCGTCTACGCCGATTTCCAGCATCATGCCCACCGACGCCCCCATGGCATACACTTCTGGAAACGCCAGCATTCCGCCTTCATATTTCGATGCCGACGCCGCCAATTCCGGCGTGCCGCGATGCAGATGCTCTACTGCGCGCCAACCGGTGTGGCTGTGCCATCCAACGATGCTCGGCCGGATGCGCTGCCGCAATTCACGCCGCATGTAGAGAAATCCGGCACCGGTGGGCGACAATAACCACTTGTAACCGTGAACCGCCAGCGCGTCCACCTGAAGGTCGCGGACGTCGAACTTCAGCGCGCCCACGCTCTGGGTTCCATCGACGAAAAATAATACGCCGCGTGAATGCAGGAAGCGGCCCATTTCTTTCAGCGGCGCGCGGAACCCGTCGGTATAATTCACGCTGCTGACCACCACGAGGCGCGTCCGCGCGTCACTTGTGTGATCATAAATAGCGTCGTAGAATCCATCGCGAGATGCCTCGACGAATTGCGCCCCGCTCCGCTTCAGCAACTCCGGCAGATACAGAAAATTGGGAAACTCGCCCGCGAGCGTCACCACGCGGTCGCCCGGCGTCCACTCGATGCCGTTGATCACAGTCGCGAGACCGGTGGACGTATTCGGAGTGAACGCGATGTCGTCCGGCTCGGCGGCAATCAGGCGGGCGATCTGCCGCCGGACTTCATCGGCGTCGTCGAACCAGTTCAGAAAATCGGCGCAGGCCAGTTCATTCCGGCGTGCGAAATGCCGCGCCACCGCATCCGTGGTTCGCCGCGCCAATTGGCCGAACGAAGCCGTATCCAAGTATGTCCGCGTTTCAAGCGCCGGGAATTCGCCGCGGATGGAGGCCCAGTCGGTGTTCATACGACAGCGGCCGCGGCCCGCTGCTGGACGAACAGCGCAGCGTCGCTTACCGCGACGTCGTTCGATTGCTTCCCGCGCCGCTCCACGACTTCCACCAATCCTTGCGCCAGCTTCTTGCCCACCGTGATGCGAAACGGAATGCCGATCAGATCGGCGTCCTTGAATTTCACGCCCGGGCGCTCGTCTCGGTCGTCGAGCAATGTATCGAGTCCAGCGGCCGTGCAGGCGCGGTAGATTTCTTCGGCCGCCTGGCGCAGCGCCGCGTTGGCGAAATTTACCGGTGTCACGACAACGGTGAACGGCGCAATGGAGGCGGGCAGCGCCATGCCGTCTTTATCGGCATACAGCTCCACTGCCGCGCTGAGAATGCGCTCGACCCCAATGCCGTACGATCCCATGATCGGTGTTACTTCCTTGCCGCCCTCGTCGAGCACGCGTAGACCCATCGCTTGCGAGTATTTGTATCCGAGCTTGAAGATGTGCCCGATTTCCACCGTCTTGTGTACAGCCAGCGGGGCTCCGCAATTGACGCAGCCATCGCCCGCCGCCGCCTGCCGCAGATCGAAAGATTCCGGCGAGAAATCTACGCCCGGAGTTACGTTACGAAGATGATGATCGTCCTTATTCGCGCCGGCGATCATATTCTTGCGGCCCTTCAGCGCCAAGTCGGCGATGACGCGCATGTTCTTCACGCCCACAGGTCCCAGGGACCCCCCCTGCGCTCCAAACCACCCGCGGATTTCCTCGGGATGCGCCGTCCGGATATCGCTTGCGCCGGTGACGCTAGAGAACTTCGTTTCGCTCAGCAGGTGGTCGCCGCGCAGCATCGCCAGCACCGGCTTCCCATCGGCCACCATTACCAGGCTTTTCATCTGCGAGGTTTCCGGCAACCCGGTGAATTCCGCCACCTCCGCGATGGTCTTCCGCCCCGGCGTGTGAAATTCCTCAGGTGTGAAATCGCCTTGTGGATCGGCGTTCTCGAGCGCGCTGGCGCGCGATACTGCCTTTTCCAGATTCGCCGCATAGCCGCACTTCGCGCAGCGCGCCACGATATCTTCGCCCGCCTCCGACTCCACCATAAACTCGTGAGATTGGCTTCCGCCCATCGCGCCGGAGTGAGCCTCTACGACGCTGTACCTCAGGCCGCAGCGGTCGAAGATTCTACGGTACGCGCCGTCATGCTTCTGGTACGCCGAGTCCAATCCCTCCGGCGTCAAATCGAACGAATACGCGTCCTTCATAATGAACTGCCGTATGCGCAGCAAGCCGCTCTTCGGCCGCGGCTCGTCGCGAAACTTCGTCTGGATCTGATACCAGATTTGCGGCAATTGTTTGTAGCTCCGCAACTCTCCGCGGGCGATGGATGTCATTACTTCTTCGTGCGTCATGCCCAGACACAGGTCTCGTCCGAAACGATCCTTCAGCCGGAACATGTTATCGCCCATCGCGTCCCATCGTCCCGACTCCTGCCAGATTTCAGCCGGGTGCAAAGCCGGTAGCAGCATCTCCTGCGCGCCGATCCCGTCCATCTCCTGCCGAATGATGGCAGTGATTTTCAGCAGCGAACGCTGGGCCAGAAAAAGGTAGTTGTAAATTCCGGCCGCCAGTTGCCGGATGTATCCCGCCCGTAGCAGCAGTTGATGGCTGACAACTTCAGCCTCGGCGGGAGTTTCCCGCAAGGTAGGAATAAACAGCTTGCTCCAAAGCATGGGTTGACCCCAATTCTAACATGTGGTCTCACGGCCGCCGCCGTTCGCGCATACATTGCGGCGCGGCCTGCTATACACTAATTCAATGTCCTCTTCACGCCGGCAGTTTCTCGCCGCCGCGGCCACGCTTGCCGCCGGCCGCGCCTTCGCCGAACTGGCGTCTCCCAACGCCGTCGGCATCGCCATGGGTCACTTGCACTTGAACACGGCTGATCTGGAGGCCCAAAAGCGATTTTGGATTCTCCTCGGCGCGACACCCGCGAAGCTCGGGCCGGCCGAAGTGATGAAGATTCAGAACGTCCTGATCCTTTTTCGCAAGGCGCAGCCCACTGGGCCCACCGAAGGCTCGATAGTCAATCATGTCGGGTTCAAGATTCCGGACTTGCAGGCGTACCGCGCGAAGTTGTCCGGCGCTGGCTTCAAACTGCTAACCGCCGAGGAACAGAGCCTGAAATCGCATAAGAGCAACGTGATGGGTCCCGAAGGGATCAATGTTGAGTTGGTGGAAGATAAGTCGCTTACGGTTCCGATCGCAAACCACCACGTGCATTTCTACCATAGTCCGGTGGACGA
>JBDTAT010000072.1:0-5974 GCA_039924505.1 Bryobacteraceae bacterium | reverse complement strand
CGCCATCGTCGCGGCCGGCAGTTTTCAATACGGCTCGGCCGGGGGGCGAGAGCTGATGACACCGGGTTCGCTGCTGCTCGGCAACGCGGGCCAGTGTTAAGAGTGCGGACATGAACACGGCGCAGGGGACCGCTGCCTCTCGTTTCAGTACACCCCGGATTACTTCGAGACTCTCGCGGCGGATGCGGGGGCGCGCGGGCCCAAATGGGATTTCCGGGTCCTTCGCCTGCCCCCTTTGCGCGCGCTGTCGCGATTGGTTGCGCGAGCCTGCGCCGAGCTGGCCGCAAGCGCCCAAGGGTCCTTCAAGGAACACGGGCAAAACGGAGTGCGGCGCGCAACAGTTCCTGCCGCGGACGATGGTGCGCGCCGCACCCCTGCGCTTGGGAGGAACTCAGCGTCCAACTGGCGGCGCAGTCGGTACAGCTTATGGACGGCGTCCCGCCCGGCCGGCGGACAGTCTCCGCGGCGGCGCTGGCGCGAGTGACGCGCGCAGTGCGGATGATCGAGGGGGATCCGTGCGCCGGGCTTGGCATCGGAACGCTGGCGCGCGAGTCGGGCCTGAGCCCATATCACTTTCTTCGCACGTTCGCCCAGTTGACCGGGATTACGCCGCACCAATATGTTGTCCGTTTACGCCTGCGCGAAGCAGCGGTGCGCCTCTCAACGGAGACTTCCAAAGTTATCGATGTCGCGCTCGATTCCGGTTTCGCGGATGTATCGAACTTCAACCGCGCTTTTCGGACGGAGTTCGGTATCAGCCCTCGCGCCTACCGCCGGCAGCCCGCGCGCAGGCGCGGCTACTTCGCCGGCACCTCGTTTTGCTTGATGTAGTCCTCGATCCGCGACGAATTGCTTCTCTGGCCGATGTAGTGGAAGGCTTCGGCATACTCCACGCCGTAGCGCTTGCCGAGATCGCGGCTGCGGGTCATTAAAAATTCTTTGATGTAATGGCGGTCGGCAGTCGCATCGTCGTTTCCCAGCAGTGGCAATCGCTCGCCTTTTTTCGCCAGCTCGGCGCGCAGTTGGGAGCCATGGTGGCCTCCGGGGCCTTTCGCGACGTTGGCGCGGTTGGCCTCCACCTTCTTATCGATCTGCCCGCTGATGTCGACAACGCGGGTAACTTCAGGCCGGCGCGCGAAGTAATACTTCTCGCGCACCGCGTGTGGCTCCAGACCGGCGGCAAACTGCTCCGGATAATCGTGGTCGCGGCCCGCCATCCAGCATGCCGCTTCGATGCCGCGTCCGATCATGGCGTGGTCGGGATTTTCCTCATCGTGGGCCCACGGATCCCAGCAGACCACGGTATGCGCCTTTACGATACGGATCAGAAGGATCAGCCGGCTGATCAGTTCGTTGAGGGAGATGTCCGCCATGCGGTGATTGTTGTAGTTCAGGTTAAAAGTGCGTTTACAGCCCAAAATGCGCCCGATTTCGTCGTTGTCGTGCTCGTTGCCGAGAACGTTTTCGCCGATGGTGCCGGGGGTCCCCAGCCCGCGCTCGTCCCCCATGTCGTCGTTGGTCGCGCGAACCAGATAGCCGGTGTAGCCTTCCTCGATGAGTTTGGCGACCGTGCCGGCCGCGGAGAGCGCGATATCGTCGGAATGCGCCTGCACCGCCAGCAGCACCTTTCCCTTATGAGGCTGGCCGGACGCCGGCCGTTCCAGAAAAACGGTTTGCGGGGCGGCCGGCGCGGCTGGCCGCTCCTGTCCGTGGGCGAACTGCGCCAACGCGGAACCCGTTAAAAGATTCGTGAAAAACTGACGTCGCAGCATGGAACCGATTATACTCTGAATATATTTTCGGTCAAGCATATCCGCCGTCATCGCATAATTGGGCTCGCCGGAGAAGCGGAAGGGTGCGGCGCGCACCGCCATCCGGCGCGGAAACTGCTTCGCGCCGGGCTTCGTTTTGCGCGAGTTCAGTAAAGGCGCAAAGGGTGCGGCGCGAGGAAGTCTTGTGGGGTGGGCGGCCTCGCTCGCACCCTCGCCCGCGGCCGGGGCCCCTTGGTCGGCCATCGGCAGGCGGGCGAGGACGTCCGCCGCAGTCCAGGGGACCGCCCCACAGTGTTCCCCCAACAGGTTCTTGTTGGAGTCAAAGGGATGCCCGTTTCAGAACAGCAGTTTCAGCGCCAACTGAAGAGTGCGCTGGCCGTTGGCGCTGGTGACAGTTCCAAACTGCCCGACCGAGGTGACGGTGGTGTTCGGGGCGTTCCAGGTCGGAGAATTCGTGAGGTTGTACGCCTCTGCGCGGAACTGCGTAGTCAGCTTCTCGCGGTACTTGAAGCTCTTGAACATCGAGAAATCCAGGTTGTGAATTCCGGGCGCGCGCAGATTCGGCGAGAACCGCGAAGTATCGCCGAACGTGAAGTTCCCGGCCTGCGAGAACACCGACGGATCGAAGTACGCGTTCAGGCGGTCGGCGATCGGTCCGCTCTTTTCGCCGGACTGGCCATTGTTGTTCGGCCGCTGCCCGTTCGAGTTGATCTGCGAATTGTTGCCGCCGTTACTAATGGCCAAGGGAAGGCCTTTGGAGAATGTCACGATGCCGTTCATCTGCCACCCGCCGAGCACAAAATCGACCGGCTTGGGCGCGGCCGTGAGGAATTTCTTGCCATGGCCTGCCGGCAGCTCATAGTTGAAATTGCCCACCAGCCGGCGGCTGACATCCTGCGCCGAAATCGATTTCTCGCACTTCCGGCAGTAGTAGTCCTGCTTGTTGCCGGCCGCGCCAAGGAACGTCACGGTTTGCGAGGAATCGTCGAGCAGCTTGCCTCCCGTGAAGCTGATCTGGGCCTGGAGTCCCTTGGAAAACCGCTTATTGGCCGACAGCGTGAACGACTGGTAATTGGAGTTCGCGCCGGGTTTGTGGAATGCGTTCGCGGCTGTATATTGCGGGTACGCGGTGAGCAACTGTTTGTACTGTACGGTGGGCTGCGCCAGCGACGAGCCCGGCGTGGTGATGATTCCGTAGAACGGATTTGCCACGCTCTGATTCAACTGGTTTCCGAGAGCGAAAAACGACGCCGGCAACTGATTGTACGTAATCAAATTGCTCTCGCCGTCGATCAGATGATTCCCTTTGCTGCCCAGGTAGCCGGCCTCGAAGATCCATCCCACGAACTCCTGCTGGAGAGTGCCGTTCCACTGCTGAATCACCGGGTTGACGTAGTCGCTGAAATAACTGTCGCCGATACCGTTTCCCACATCCGTGAGAGTCCCGCTGAACGGCCCGGGTTTGTTGCCCTGCGGCCGGTTGTAACCGGTCGGGAACGGGTTGTCGAACGGAAACTGACTGGCGAAAGTCGCTCCGTTGTCGAAGGTCGCGTTGAAGCCGGTGCTGGACTGGAATCCTTCGGTGCCGGAACTGCCCGACGTGCCTGCGGCCTGCAAGACGGAGCCGGAGTACATCACTCCATAGCCCGCGCGGAACACCGTCTTCGGCAGGAAATGATAGGCGAAGCCGATGCGCGGTCCAAAGTCGTGGAGATCGGTGGGCGTCTGGTGGCGCCCGTATTTGGCATTCGCCGTCCCCACGAACATCATGGCGCCCTTCAGATTGCCGCAGTTGGCGCACGCGCCGGCCGGCACCAGGCCTTCGAGCGGCGAAGGCGCGGTGGGATCCCAATAGCTGAGCCGGTTGTACCGCTCCGTGCGCGGGATGTCAACGTCCCAGCGCATGCCGATATTCATGGTCAGCTTCGGCGTCAGTTTCCAGTCGTCTTGTATATACAGTCCATCGTAGTCGCTGGAGGCGGCAGTAGCGAACGTGAAATTCAAATCGCCGCCGTTATTAGACGGCATCCCCAGTAGAAACGCGGCCATCCCGAAGCCCTGTGTTGGGCTGGCGGCCGAGTTGATTACCTGTTGCGTGAATCCGGGCTGGAAACTGTACTGGCCATCCGGACTGCCCAACTGCCGGAAATTCATGAACAGCTTGCGGAATTCGTACCCCGCTTTGACCGTGTGCCGGCTGAACACTTTGGTCACGTCTCCGTGTGCGGTGTACGTGTAGGGAATGAACTTCAGGCTGGTGTACGACGATTGGCCCAGAACCTGGCTGCCGGAGCCCAAGCCGTTGATGGTGATCTGAGGGAACTCAAAGTTGTCCACGACACCGTCCAATTCCTTCGGCAATCCCAGCGCCGAGGGCGCCAGCCCTTGCGAGAAGGGCGTGTGGAAATTATCTTTCCGCTGGTACCCCAGGTTGACGTTGACGATGGTAGTGGGATTCAGCGTGTAAATAAAATTCGCTGCCACGTTGGTGTTGATGGTCCCGCTGGGCCCGGAGCCGAGGGAAGAGGCCGCGTTGCCGAAGCCGTTGAAATCCAGGTTCAGACCATTTTCGTACGATCCGCGGACGAACATGCGTAGCTTAGTGGAGAAGTAATGGTCAATGCGGCTGTCGAAGTGAATGTCGTTGCTCGGAACCTTCCCCTGAACGAAAAAGTCGTTGGCGTAGGTGAACGCATTGGTCGGCGTGGCGTTCGGCGCGGGGAAGTATTTCAGCAAACCCACCGCCACCTTATCCTGCCGGTTCATGGGAATGATGTTGCCGGCGAACGGCAACCGCTGCCCCTTGGCGTCCAGGTTCATCGGGTCGAAAATGGTGATGGCCTGCCCATTGCCATTCTTCAACTGCGAAAAGTCTCCCTTCTCCCAAGCAGCGATAGGAACGGTCGTGGATGGGCTGGTGCCGCTGCCGGCGTAAGTTACCTGCTCGCTAAAGAAGAAGAAGGTCTTGTTTCTGCCGTCATAGAGGCCGGGAATCCATACCGGGCCCCCCGCCGTTCCGCCGAACTGATTCTGCTCCAGCGCGGCCAGCTTGGCGCCGTTCCGGTTGTTGGCCCACGTATTCGTATTCAGCTTGCTGTTCTTGAGGAATTCGTAGGCGCTAATGTGCAGCGCGTTCTGTCCGGAGCGCGTCGCGACGTTGATGACGCCGCCGCCGGTGCGCCCGTATTCCGGCGCCAGCGAGTTGGTGATGATGGAGAACTCCTCCACGCTGTCCTGGATCGGCGTATAACCCAGATCGTTGATGCTGACGTTGTTTTCCGGCACGATCACGGAGGTTCCATCGACGGTGATCTCGCTCGACGCGTTCCGGCCGCCGCTGATCCACGGCGTGGTTCCGCCCCCCGGAACGACACCCGGCGCCAGGGTCGCGAGCGCGAACGGATTGCGGCTGGAGGACGGCAGATCCAGGATCGCCTTGCTGCCGATGACCGTCGATACGCTGGACGACTCGGTTGTCAGTTGCGCGGCCTGCGCGTTGACTTCCACCAGCGTGGAGACGTCGCCCAGCTTAAGGGAGATATCGAGGCTGACCGTCTGGGCCACATCCACCCGGATGTTACTTTGCTGGTACTTTTGAAAGCCCGTTCTTTCCACGGTCACGCGGTACACGCCGATCAGCACCTGCCCATCGTAAAACCGGCCTTCCGAATTGCTGGTAAATTGCTGCGTGGTGCCGGTGCCTTGGTTCTCGACAGCAACCTTCGCGCCTGGCACAGCGGCCCCCGACAGATCGGTGATGCGGCCGTCCAGGATGCCGTTTGCGTTCTGGGCTGCCAAGAATGGACCAAGCGCGATCGCCACAAGACCAACGATCCAATGCTTTAACATGGGTGTCTCCTTATTTAGAAGCGACGAGTCGAAGGCGGTTTTGACAAGCGTATCACCAGCCCCGCGATCTCTGCATTATGCTCTGAAGGGCCGGATGAATCAAGGCGTTAGTTGGCGCGGTAATGGGTCAGTTTGATCCCTACGTTCGAATTAGGGCCGACGTGGCTGGTAAACATAACGCCGTTGCCGGCGGGTTATTCTCGCGAAGTCTGCCTGCGGATAAATTCCGCGGCTGGCAAATCCACGAGTCGGGCGTTTCCCGTCGACTCGACCGCCGCCTGCCCACCTTCCGGGCGGGGCGCAATGCAGGCGCATTATTCTGGACGCTGTTCGGCCGTCAGATCCTCAATTGC
>JBDTAT010000071.1:0-3421 GCA_039924505.1 Bryobacteraceae bacterium | reverse complement strand
CCGGATCGTCCGGGTCGACGAAAACCGTGTGGATGCCCAGCCGGCGGAAACTGACGTCGAACTGCGTATATGTGCCTCCGTACAACGTGCTGGCCGCGAGCAGTTCGTCCCCGGGCGCGAGCAATGTCTGTATCGCGAGGAACTGCGCCGACTGGCCGCTGGCCACGGCGAGCGCGCCCACGCCGCCTTCAAGAGACGCCATGCGCTCCTCAAATACAGCGGTGGTGGGATTCATGATGCGGGTGTAAATGTTCCCGAACTTCTGCAGGCTGAACAGCGCCGCCGCATGACCGGTGTCTTCGAAAACGAAAGACGTAGTCTGGTAGATGGGAACGGCGCGCGAGCCCGTGGTGGGGTCGGGTCGCTGGCCGGCGTGCAGCGAGCGAGTGGCAAAGCCAAACTTGCGGTCGGTGTTTTGGGCGGAGTCTGCGTCAGGCATATTTCAAGATTGTACGCCTTCGACTAACTGCTCGTTGCGAAATAACCTGTCCGACCGCTCCCTAGCGGTCGTGGCTCGGAAGGCCCATTCTGAGCCTGGGTGCCCTCTGGGCACGCCAGGGAGCGGATGCGCAACTACTTACGACGCTATGTTTAGAACATGAACCGGAGTTGGATATCGATCTTGCGCTGGTATGTGCTGGAGCCGCCGAACGGCCCGAAGCCTGCCAGACTGCGGGGCTCGCCGAAGAACGGGGAGGAAAGGTCACCGCTGGGGGCCGCGAAATTCGCGTGATTCAGCGCGTTACGGGCGGAAATACTGAGCATTAGGTTGTATCTCTTTCCGCTGGCCGCTCCGAACATTCCCGGGGGTGGGCCGCCGCGTGGGCCGCCACCACCGCCGCCGCGCGGGCCACGGTCGCCGCCACCGCGCGGGCCGCCGCCCGAATAGCCGCCCGAATCGGCGCGCCCGGATTCGCCCTTGGAGCCGAACGCCCAGGTTCGGGAAAGCCGCAGGTTAACGGTAACCTGGCCCGGTCCGCGGCCCGAGTTGCGCTCGATCGTCGGAGTGCCTGGAGCGGGATTCAAGTTGAAACAGCCATAGCCCGGTTGATAAACCAGGCTCATTCCCTGACAGGCCGCCGGTCCGGCCGCTGGAATCAGAGACGGGCGCTCGGTGGTGAATCCGGTGCTCAGGGTATCTTGTCCGGTGGTGATGTCGTACGGCGAACCGCTGAACATCAGGATGAACGGGCTGACACTGAACTTGAGCGGAAGCGGCAGGCTGGTGCCAACCACGACGCGCTGCCGCACATCGGCAAAGCTGGACGGCCCCCACTCCGCGCGCAGGTTGTATGGGTTCGCCGGCTGGCCTTCATTGTCGTCCTTGCCGTAGGAGAGCGCGTAAAATCCGAACAGGAACAGCTTCTTGTAGTTGACGTTCGGGTTGACGATGAATTGATTCGTGCGGCTGAATCCGGCCGACTCGGTCAACAGGCGGATCCCCGGCGATCCGTACGGGTAAGCGCCGTCGATGGGCGCGTTGACGTTCCGCGAATTCTGCAGGTGTACGCCGCGGCTGTTGATATAGGTCGCGCTGAACCGCGCATATTTGTTGATCTGCCGGTCCACGCCGATGCTGGTCTGATAGGTGCGCGGCGCGCGAATGTCGCCATATACAAATTGCAACTGTTGCGGCTGTTTGCCGGCCGCCAGCACATCGGTGGAGGGAATGGCTGGATAAAACGTGGGATTGAGGATCAGGTACGATTGCTGCGTGACGCCATTGAAGCGGAGCGCATTCAGCACCAGCGAATCCGCGAGGCGATCGTAGAAAGTTCCGAAGCCGACGCGCAGCACGGTCTTGGTCGGCCGGTTGGCGCCCCCGTCCAGGCCCCAGGCGATGCCGATACGCGGCGCCCAATCGGACTTATCGCCGTAGTTCGTCTGCGCCTCGTAGCGGAGGCCGTAGCTGACCGTCAGATTCTGGCGCACGCGCCAGTCGTCGTTGACGAACAGGCCAATATCGAATTGGCTGACGGAGGTGGCGGGCACGCCGGCGCTTAAACTAAACTGGGACGCGCCCCCGCCGAGCGCGGCAATTTGCGCCGCCGGAATGCCGGCCTGCTGCAATTGCAGCGTTCGCTGATAGCGCTCGAGAGCGGTTAGTTGCATCGACGTTCCGGGAATCGGCTGATTGCCTGCATCGAGCTGAGGTCCCACGCCACCGAAGAATGAGAATGCGCCGGCGAAGTTGGTCACCGACGTGTCGTTCAAGAATGCCTGACGCAGCCGGCCTCCCCATTTGATGGTGTGGCTTCCGCGCGTCAGCGTGGAGGTATTGGTCATCTCCCAACTGTTCGCGATGTTGCCCGAATTGCCGATGGCCGGGCCGCCGCCGAAGAACGCGCCCTCCACGTTGATTCCGGGGATGGAATTGTTGCCGGTCTGCGCCAAACCCGCGCGCATGTATTGAAACCGGGTTTCGTTGATTGCCGACGGACTTAGAATTGCCGTCTCGGTAAGCTGCACGGTGTTTTCCGTCTCGGTGGTGTTATAGCCGCGCGTCGCCAGGTTGAAGTCCCCAATGCCCTGTTTATCCGAGCCCATATTCACGTTCTGGTAGCGCAGCGTCAGCGTGTTCGCCGGGTTCAAGGTGTAGTCGATGCGGGGGCTGATGGTGGTGCGGGTCTGCGGCGTCAATACCGCCTGATTCACGTTTACCGGATTGAAGTTGTTGTCGAGCGTGGTCGCCAGTATGAACGCGTTCTCGTCGATCAGCCGGTGTTCCAGATCGAACGTGAAAGAGGCTTTTTGTTTCTTGATCGGACCGCTGAGATTGAATCCGTAGAACCGCGTTTGATAGGGAGGGCGCTTGGCCTGCGCCAGCAACGGGCTGCGCGAGTTCAGCGCCTCCTTGTTGTATTGCATGAAAAACTGCCCGCGAAAGTTGTCTGTTCCGGGCTTGGTGAAAATCTCGATGCGTCCGAAACCCGGGCGGTCGTACTCCGGCGAATAGGGATTGGAATTGATGCGCACCTCGCGAATCGACGATTTCGGCGGCAGATTCCCGCCGGTGAAACCATCGATGTAAATCTGTCCGCCGTTCGGGCCGGCGGACGGTCCGGCCATGGCCTGTAACTGCTGCTGGAGTTCGTCGGGGTCGTCGGAGAGCGCGGCCAGCTCCTTCTCTTTCAGCACCAGCGCGCTGCCATTTGACGATGGTTCAGTGCTGACGCTGTTCACTGCATCTTCCACATTCACCACTTGCGTTTCCGCTTGAATCGTCAATTGCACGTCCAGAGCGGCGGGCGCGCTGATATCGAAATCCGGCTTCTCGGTCACCGAAAAGCCTTTCGCGACCACCCGGACCATGTACTTGCCGGGCGGAACGGCCGCGACCGTATACCGGCCCTCGTTATCGGTTCGGGCGCGCAGTTGGGCGCCGCCCGGTCCCAGAAGCTGCACGATTGCCCCGGGAACC
>JBDTAT010000070.1:0-4223 GCA_039924505.1 Bryobacteraceae bacterium | reverse complement strand
CTGCTCGCCGAAGACCGGCTGCCCACTGCGCTGATCGCCACTAACGACCTGGTCGCATACGGGATGATGGAGGCGCTGGCGGTGGCCGGCATTCCGGTGCCAGACCGCATCAGCGTGTTGGGGTTCGACGACCTTGGGCAGGACGCGCACCCTCCGCTGACGACCATACGGACAGACTCGGCCGAGGTGGGCAAGCTCGCGGTGCGGTCCTTACTTGAGCAGATTCGCGATGGCGTCGTGAAGGACGGCCGGATCGCCGTCCCGACCGAACTGGTGATCCGCGCCTCGACCGCGCCGCCGGCGAGCGCGGCAGGAGCCAGCTAGTGCCGCGGAATTGGGAGAAGTCGCGCGCGCTGTTTACGCGAGCCAAACGGTCGTTAGCCGGCGGGGTGAGCAGTCCGGTTCGCGCGACCGCTCCGGTTCCCTTGTACTTCGCGGGCGGTCGCGGCGCGCGTCTGGTCGACGTCGACGGCAACGAGTATATCGATTATCAGCTCGGCTGGGGACCGAATATCCTCGGCTATTGCCATCCACGCATGGTGGAAGCCATGCGCGCGCAAGCGGAGCGGCCGTACACCTACGGCGCGCAACACGAACTGGAGATCCGCGTGGCCGAACGCATCCAGTCGATGGTTCCGTGCGCTGAACGAGTGGCGTTCACCTCCAGCGGCAGCGAGACCGTGCAACTGGCGCACCGGCTGGCGCGCGCGTTCACAGGGCGGCCTCTGATTCTCAAGTTCGAGGGCCACTATCACGGCTGGATGGATTCGGCCCTGCACAGCTACCATCCGGCGCGCAATGAGATGGGGCCGCTCGAGAATCCGTGCGCTGTTCCCGGGTCGGCCGGACAGGCGGAGAGCGCCTCGGCGAACGTGGTGGTTGCGCCGTGGAACCGCGTGGAAATTCTCAAGCGGCTTTTCGAGCGCCACGCGGGCCGCATCGCCGCGGTCATTCTGGAGCCGGTGCTGTGCAACAGCGGCTGCCTGATGCCGCGCCTGGGTTACTTGGAAGCCGTGCGCGACCTTGCGCGCCACGACGGAGCGCTGCTGATCTTCGACGAAGTGATCACGGGATTCCGCATCGCGCCCGGAGGAGCGCAAGGCCATTTCGGCGTGGTTCCGGATCTGGCTACGTTTGGAAAGGCCGTTGGCGGCGGCGTTCCTCTGAGTGTCGTGGCGGGACGCCAGGAAATCATGGAACAGATGTTCACCGGCGGAGTGGTCTTCGGCGGGACGTTTAATGGCAATCCAATATCGCTCGCCGGCGCGAACGCGTGCCTGGAGGAGTTGGCGCGCGATTCCGGCGCCGCGCTTCGGCACGCCAACGCGATGGGTGAAAATATCCGCCGGGGACTGCTGGAGTTGGCGCGCGCCCGCGGCATTCCCTTGCACGTGACGGGCTTCGGCGCGGCGCTTTCCTTGCATTTCACCGCGCGCGAGGAACTGGTCGATTACCGCGACACGCTGGATGACGACCCGGCGCGTCTGCGGCGCTTCCTCTATCGGTCCCAGGAAGAAGGCGTGATCCTGGTTCCGGACGGCCGTCTATACGTTTCGGCCGCGCACACCGCGGAAGACGTGGAAGAGACGCTGGCCAGTTTCGCCCGCGTGTTTGAGAGGCTATAGCACGCCATGAAAAAACTCCTGTTACTCCTCATGGTTTCCTCCATCGTCCTGGGTGGGGCGGATCCGAAGCTCGAACGCTTCAATGAGTGGAAATTCGGCATGTTCATCCATTGGGGCATTTATTCGGTGGCGAGCGTCGAGTCCACCTGGCCCCTGATGCGGCCGAACCCGAAGCGATGGCCCGGAATGACGGAGGCGGTTTACGCGACGTTGCCGGCGCGCTTCCATCCCACCCATTTCGACCCCGACGCCTGGGTGCAGTTGGCCAAAGACGCCGGCCAGCGGTATATGGTGTTCACCACCAAGCACCACGACGGCTTTTGCATGTACGAGTCGTCGTTCACCGACTATAAGGTTACAAAGACGCCGTACGGCAAGGATGTCCTCGCGCAACTTGCCGGCTCGTGCCAGCGCGCGGGGATGCCGCTCGGATTCTACTTCTCCATGCCGGACATGCACCATCCGGATTACCGCGATACTTCAAAGCCGGAGAGCGAGAACTACCGCGGGGAGCCGGCACGTCCCGAATGGCCATTGTTTCTCGATTTCACGGAGCTGCAGCTCCGGGAATTGTTAACGCGCTACGGCCCGGTCGCAATCGTCTGGTTCGATAACATCGCGCCGTTCGAGAAATACACCCCGGGCCGCTACATCCACTTGATTCACGAATTGCAGCCGGGGACGTTGATCAACAACCGGTTGGGCGTGGGTGGGGACTACGGCACACCCGAGCAGAAAATCCCGAAAGGCGTTCCGGCGAAAGAAGCTGCCGGGAATAACCTGGCTCTGCTGGCCACGCCGTCCGGCAATCTTCCGCCGGCCCAGGACTTCCATCCCTGGGAGGCCTGCATGACGATCAACGGCAACTGGGGCTATAACAAAGACGACCACGGCTTCAAATCCACCAAGTCCCTGATTCAGACGCTGGCCGACATCGCGAGCAAAGGCGGCAACCTGCTGCTGGACGTGGGCCCGACACCGGACGGCACGATTCAACCCGAGTTCGCGGAGCGCCTGCGCGGAATGGGCGCGTGGCTCAAAGTGAACGGAGCATCCATCTATGGAACCACGTTCGGCCCTTGGCAGGACCTCCCGTTTGGCCGGTCGACGCGCAATGGCAGCACCGTGTATCTGCACGTATTCACTTGGCGGGCGGGCCAGCTCGAGGTGGAGCGCGTTGCACAGCAGGCTTCTTCGGTGCGGCTACTTGCCACGGGTCAGCCGCTGCCCTTCCACCAAGAGGGCGGCCGGCTCCGCATCGATACGCCGGCCAGCGCGCCGGACGAGAACGACACAGTGCTGGCGATTTTGATGCGGTGATGCCATGTCGAGGGGCGATTAGGAAGCTCACGCACAAGGGGAGCGCGGCGCGCTGTGCGCTAGAAAGGAAGGTCGTATTCCTCGCCGGCGGCACGCGAAATTGGGCTATCGAGCATGAGAGAGATCTATATCGAATCCGTCGTCGTGATCGATGTACGCTACCCGCTTCCCTCCGGCGCCGGCAGCGATTCCGTACACTCGGAGCCGGAATACGACTTGCAGGTGACGCCGCACGTGGGCGACATGGGCCAGATCCATCAATCGCTGGCGCTGTTTGACCGCATCGCGCTGAACGCGCCGGTTGTTTTCCTGGAGCACATCCCGCACCTGCGATCCCATTTCGTCGATCCGGCCGTTGCCGATCACGGCGTTTACCGGACTCCGCAGGCGTCTGGCTGCGCGTGCGACCTTATGGAGGTGGAGAACCAATCATGAAATTTCCGGCTGTATGCGTCTGCCTCGCGTTGGCGATTGGCGGAAACGCCCGCGCGGAGACGGCGCACTACAAGGAGCGCTGCCTCCACGATCTGGTGAGCCAGGTCCCGCAACTCCTGGCGTCCCAGGACCCGAAGTCCGGCCATTTTGGCTCGGGTATCTGGGTCGTCATCGATCAGAACGTTCTGCTGCCGCTCGCGGCCGCCTGGTCCTACCACGATGCGCACAATCCGTACTATCACAATCCGCGAGTGCTCCGGGCCATCCTGAAGGGCGGTGACGCGCTCATCGACGCCCAGGACGCGAAGGGTATGTGGATCTTCAATAAGAAAGACGGCTCGGTCTGGGGCAAGATTTACCAGCCCTGGACGTACTCGAGGTGGCTGCGGGCGTTTCAAATGATTCGCGGCGCCATGCCGCCCGGAGAGCGCGCCCGCTGGGTACAGGCGTTCCTGCTCGGCTACAACGGCATCTCCGCGGAGGAGCGCCATGCGACACTCCACAACATTCCCGCGCACCATGCGATGGGGCTCTATTTCGCCTGCAAGATATTCGATAAGCCCGAATGGTGCATGCAGGGCGCGGAATTCCTGCACCGCGAGGCAGCGGCGCAATTTCCGGATGGGTACTGGAGCGAGCACGAAGGCCCTGTGGTGCTGTATGACACCGTCTATGTGGAGGCGCTCGGCTTGTATCTGGCCGTTTCGAAGGATGAGTCCGTGCGCCCGACGCTGCGGAAGGCGGCCATCTTTCACGCGCATTTCACTTATCCCGATGGGACGGATGTGGAGACCATCGACGAGCGCAATCCGTACTATGGCAAGGTTCGGATTCCGAACGCCG
>JBDTAT010000069.1:0-2579 GCA_039924505.1 Bryobacteraceae bacterium | reverse complement strand
CCCAGGATTTTCTCGGCAACTTCGGCCGACCGCTGTGCGATAGCGATGCGCGTGTTCACCATGATGCGGTGCGCGAACACCGGCGCAACCAGCCGCTTCACATCGTCCGGCGTGACGTAATCGCGGCCTTCAACCGCGGCCAGGGCCTGCGTCGCGCGATACAGCGCCTGCGCGCCGCGCGGGCTGACGCCCATCGAGAGCGATTCGTGCTGGCGCGTTTGTTCAACAATGGCGAGCATATAATCCACCAGCGCGTCATCCACCGCGACTTGTTGCGCGGCCTCCTGCAACACCATCAGCTCGTCCCCGGAAATGACGGAGCGAATGCCATCGGCCGCCGCCGGCGCGGCCTGCCGGACAATTTGCCTTTCCGCGGCGTGATCCGGGTATCCGATGCGAATGCGCATCAGAAACCGGTCAAGTTGAGACTCGGGCAGTGGATATGTGCCATGATGCTCCACAGGATTCTGCGTGGCGATCACCATAAACGGTTGGGCCAGCGGCCAGGACCGGCCGTCGATGGTCACCTGCAGCTCATTCATCGCCTCCAGCAGCGCCGACTGAGTCTTGGGAGTCGCGCGGTTGATCTCATCGGCCAACAGGAAATTTGTGAAAATCGGCCCCTGCTTGAACTCGAACTCCTGGCTGTGCGCGTTGTAGATGGTCACGCCTAATACATCGCTCGGCAGCATGTCGGAGGTGAACTGGAGACGATGGAAATTCGAGTGGACGGCGCGCGCCATCGCGTGAGCAAGCGTGGTTTTGCCGACGCCCGGGACATCCTCGATCAGGAGGTGCCCCCGCGCCAGAAGACATGCGAGCGACAGGCGCAGCACTTCGGCCTTGCCGCGAATCGCTTCGCCCAACGCCGATTCGATTTCGGATAACCTGGAGAGCGAAACTGGCGGGCTGTATACGGAGTCCCGCTGGACCATCACTGTCATGATAACGAAAAAGCAGGCATCGAGAATATTACTCCTCTCAGCGGCCGTCCTGAGCGCCTCCGCGCAAACTCATTCGCCACAGGAAGCTGAGATTCGCTCGATTCTTTCCCGTCAGCAGACCGCCTGGAATCGCGGCGACACGGAAGGCTTTCTGCAGGGATACGCGCCGAACACGACGTTCGTCGGCGATAAAATCACGCGGGGTCTGGAGGAAGTCCGCGTGCGTTATCAGACGCACTATCCCACGCTTGCCTCCATGGGTCATCTGACTTTTTCCGACATCGAGATCCACATGATGGGCGCGGATTACGCCTATGTCCTGGGCCGATGGCGATTGGAGCGAACCGCGGAAGCCGGCGGCGACACCGGCGGAATTTATAGCCTGATCTTTCAAAGAACCGCGAAAGGCTGGAGGATCATCCTCGACCACACGACTTGATCAGAAGTTCAGCTTCAGTGCGAGTTGCAGGATTCGCCCAGTTCCGTCCACCGTCGAGGTGATATGTCCGAAGGTCGAAATATTGCTGATATTCGCCTGTGGATTGGAGAAGATAGGGTTGTTGAACAGCTTGAACGCCTCCGCCCGGAAGGTGATATTTCCCGCTTCGCCCAACAGCTTGCGAATGGGGAAAGCCTTGGTCAGCGCGATGTCGAAACGCTCCGCCGCCGGACCGCGCACGATGTTCCGGGCCAGGCCGCCGAATAGCGAGCCTACGCCTGGATCTCCGGCTACGCCGCTATTTCCGATCGTGTAGGTGCCGCTTCCCGCAGTCTGTTGCGGATTGAAATTGTTCAGCACCGTGCCGCTCGGGAGATTCGGAACCACGGCGAAGCATGACGCGTTGAGATAGTTATTGATATGCTGATCCGCGGCTCCCGACGCCTTGATGCTCGAGCACGCCGCCCCGGGAGTGGCGCGGATCAACGCCGACCCGTTCAGCCCGGCGAGTCCGCCGCCATTGGTGCTGCTGATGTTGAACGGCAGCCCGGACTGAATGGTCCAGACGCCGCTCAATCCCCAGTTGCCGATGGTCTGTCCCAGGAAACCAGTCTTCGGGCCAGGTAGATTCCAGACGCCGGTGAAAACAAAGCGGTGCGTCTGGTCGAAGTCGGAAACGCCTCGATTGAGCGCGGGGGCAAGCTGATTGCCGGTGAAGCTGTCCAGATCCGAGCCGCTCGGTCCGGAGTCGTTGTCAGTCGATTTAGAGAAGGTATAGTCCATCTTGAACTGGAAACTCTTTGCGAAAGCATGGGTCGCTTCGAGGATGAATCCGTTGTAGTGCGAGTAGCCCTGGTTGGTGACCAGATTCAATCCGGCCGCGGAAAATCCAGGTACGGGCACGCGCAACGATGCATTGGCATTGGAGTTTTGCAGCAGCTTAATGCCTCCCGGGTTTCCATTGGCGGTGATCAGCGGATTGCTGAACGTGACGGAGTTCGATGAGTTAACCAGCAACGCCTGATTGAGGCTCGGCTCCACCAGCAGGTTGTTGCCACGCGAGCCGATATAGCCCGTCTCCAGAATCCAGCCCTTGCCTAACCGGGTCTGAATGCTCAAATTGTACTGCTGGACATAGGGCGTGGTCAGTCCTCGCGTAAATCCGTAGAGCGACTGCGCGACCGCGGGAGTGCCAT